>NZ_JBEOVJ010000114.1:0-22959 GCF_040295435.1 Streptomyces sp. NPDC002809 | reverse complement strand
GTCGGCGCCGTTGAGCTCTGCCTCAACCACTTGGTCGACGGCCCCGAGGAGTACGTCGTGGTCGACATGACCGCCGGTTCGGACTCGTTCGCCTCCCTCCTCGTCCCGTGCCCCTGTGAGTCACCCCTTGTCGAGGTACTCCTCGCGGTCCTTGTCCAGCAGGGCGTCCAGCGCGACGCGCAGCTCGGGCAGGTGCTCCAGCTCCGGGTCGGCGGCCACGACGGTGACCGCCTCCTGGCGGGCGGCGGCGATGACCTCCTCGTCGTCGATGACGCTCAGGACCCGGAGCGAGGAGCGGACCCCTGACTGTGCCTGTCCGAGGACGTCGCCCTCGCGCCGTTGTTCCAGGTCGATCCGGGAGAGCTCGAAGCCGTCGAGGGTGGCGGCGACGGCGGAGAGCCGGGCACGGGCGGGGCTCGCCTCGTGGGCCTCGCTGACCAGCAGGCAGAGGCCGGGAGCGGATCCGCGGCCCACCCGGCCGCGGAGCTGGTGGAGCTGGGAGACGCCGAACCGGTCGGCGTCCATGATCACCATCGCGGTGGCGTTGGGGACGTTGACCCCGACCTCGATGACGGTGGTGGCGACCAGGACGTCGACCTGGCCCGCGGCGAAGCGGCGCATCACGTCGTCCTTGTCGTCGGGGTGCATCCTGCCGTGCAGCACCTCGATGCGCAGACCGGTCAGCGGGCCCTTGGCGAGCTGCTCGGCGATCTCCAGGACGGCGAGCGGAGGGCGCTTGTCCCCCTCCTCCTTCTCCTTCTCCTCGGCGGCCTTCTTCTTCCCCTTCTTCTTGGCGGCGTCGTCCTCGTCGTCACCGATGCGGGGGCAGACGACATACGCCTGGTGGCCGTTCTCCACCTCTTCACGGACCCGTTCCCAGGCACGGCTGAGGAAGTGGGGTTTGTCCTTGGCGGGGACGACATGGCTGGCGATCGGCGAGCGGCCGGCCGGGAGCTGGTCCAGAACGGAGGTCTCCAGGTCCCCGAAGACGGTCATGGCGACCGTACGGGGAATGGGCGTGGCGGTCATGACGAGGAGATGCGGTGGCTGCTTCCCCTTGGAGCGCAGGGCGTCTCGCTGTTCCACCCCGAAGCGGTGCTGCTCGTCGACGACGACCAGCCCCAGGTCGTGGAACTGCACCTTGTCCTCGATCAGCGCATGCGTCCCGATGACGATGCCTGCCTCGCCGGTGACCAGGTCGAGGAGCGCCTGCCGGCGGGCGGCCATGCCCATGGAGCCGGTGAGCAGCACGACCTTCGTGCCCTGGTCCGAGCCGCCCAGCATGCCGCCCTCGGCGAGCTCCCCCATCATCTCGGTGATCGACCGGTGGTGCTGCTGGGCGAGGACCTCGGTGGGCGCGAGCATGGCGGCCTGTCCGCCCGCGTCGACGGTGCCCAGCATGGCGCGCAGCGCGACCATCGTCTTTCCCGATCCGACCTCGCCCTGGAGCAGCCGGTGCATCGGGTGCTCGGTCGCCAGGTCGTCGAAGATCTCCTTGGAGACCTTGACCTGGCCGTCGGTGAGGGTGAACGGCAGTTTGGCGTCGAAGGCGTCGAGGAGTCCGCCCGGAACGGGGCGGCGGGCGACGGCCGGCAGCTGGGTGTCGGCGTACCGGCGGCGGGCCAGGGCGACCTGGAGGACGAAGGCCTCGTCCCACTTGAGCCGGTCCCTGGCCGCGGCGACATCGGCCTTGGTCTGCGGGCGGTGGATCTTCAGCAGCGCCTCGGGCAGCGAGGTGAACCCCCGGCCGTCGCGCAGCGCGGGCGGCAGCGGGTCCACGGCCTCCTGGGCGCTGGGCAGCACCGCGTCGACCGCCTTGGCGATGCGCCAGGAGTCGAGCTGTTTGCAGGCGGGATAGATCGGCAGCAGGCGGCCGGCGAAGGCGTCCACGGCCTCGGTGGCACCGGCCTCGTCGTCGGATTCCGCGTCGAGGAGCTGGTACGTGGGGTGGGCCAGCTGCATCTTCCGGTTGAAGACGGAGACCTTGCCGGCGAACATGGCGCGCCGGCCCGGCAGCAGCTCCTTGTGCGGCTTGTGGACACCGTGGCCGAAGAAGACCAGCTGAAGCCGTCCGTGGCCGTCCGTGAGCGTCACTTCGAGGCGCTTGCCCCGTCCGCCGTTGAACATCATCACGCGGGCGTCGGCGACCTGGGCGACGACCGTCACGTGCTCGTCGAGCGGGAGCTCGGTCAGCGCCGTGAGCCGGCCGCGCTCCTCGTACCGCCGCGGGTAGTGATGCAGGAGATCACCGACCGTGTGCAGGTCGAGGTGCTCTGCCATCACCTTCGCGGTGGCTCCACCGAGCAGCTTCTTGAGGGGTTCGTCGAACGCAGACACGCGATCCATTGCACACCACGCCACTGACAGTTGTCCGAGGGGCACCACCGGGCCTCCGAAACTCCTGGTCAGAATCGTGCCCGCAACTCTAGGATCGGCTCCCACGCTTCTCGTTCGCGATCGCCCCGCGGGGGATCGCCCGACCCGCGCTGTCGCAAGTCCCCCCACCGGCGCTGCGACGATGACATCTGAGACCTCAGCGAATTCCGCGTCCACCGAGTCCGCCACCGCCCAGCAGCCGCACACCTTCCAGGTGGATCTGCGCGGTCTGGTCGACCTTCTCTCCCATCATCTGTACTCCTCTCCCCGCGTCTATCTGCGGGAGCTGCTGCAGAACGCCGTGGACGCCGTCACGGCACGGCGTGCCGAGCAGATGGACGCGCCGGCTCTGGTGCGGCTGTACGCCGAGGGAGGCCGGCTGCGCGTCGAGGACAGCGGCATCGGTCTGACCGAGGCGGATGTGCACAGCCTGCTCGCCACGATCGGCCGCAGCTCCAAGCGCGACGGGGCGGAGGGGCTCGCCTCGGCGCGTGCGGACTTCCTCGGCCAGTTCGGCATCGGGCTGCTGGCCTGCTTCGTGGTCGCGTCCGAGATCCGGGTGGTGAGCCGCTCCGCGCGGACGCCCGGTGCCCTGCCGGTGGAGTGGTGCGCCCGTGACGACGGTTCGTACACCGTCCGTACGCTCCCCGACAGCGCGCGCCCCGAGCCCGGCACCACCGTGCATCTGACGGCCCGCCCGGGCAGTGCTCAGTGGCTGTCCGAGGAGCGGGTGCTCGCGCTGGCCCGGGACTTCGGCTCGCTGCTGCCCTACGACGTACGGGTCGGCGAGGCGGCCGTCACCGATCTGCCGGCGCCGTGGGACCGCGCGTACGCGAGTCCGGCGGGGCGGCGGGTGGCACTGGCGCGCCACTGTCACGAGCAGTTCGGCTTCACGCCGCTCGACACGATCGATCTCGATCTGCCGCTCGCCGGGATCCGCGGGGTGGCCCATGTCCTGCCGTCCGCCGTCAGTCCGGCGCAGCGCGCGGGTCACCGGGTCCATCTGAAGGGCATGCTGCTGACGGACCGGGCGGACGAGCTGCTGCCCGAGTGGGCGTTCTTCGTGCGCTGCGTCATCGACACGGACAGTCTGCGGCCCACGGCCTCGCGGGAGGCGCTGTACGCGGACGAGACCCTTTCCGCGGTCCGGGACGCGCTGGGCGAGCGGATCAGGGACTGGCTCACGGGGCTGGCGGCGGGCGAACCGGAGCGGCTGGCGGAGTTCCTGTCCGTGCACCACCTGGGGGTGAAGTCGCTCGCCCGGCACGACAGCGCCATGCTGCGCACGATGCTGCCGTGGCTGCCGTTCGAGACGACGGACGGCCGGCTGTCGCTGGAGGAGTTCGCCCGGCGTCATCCGGTGGTGCACTTCACCCGGACCGTGGAGGAGTTCCGCCAGGTCGCGCCGATCGCCTCCGCGCAGGGCATCGGGGTGATCAACGGCGGCTACACGTACGACACCGAGCTGGTCGAGCGGCTGCCCTCGGCCCGGCCGGGGACGGTGGTCGCGGAGCTGGACGCCGACACGGTCACCGCGCACCTGGACTCCGTCGCCCCGGAGGAGGAACTGGCGCTCGGCGCGTTCCTCACGGCGGCGCGCGCCAGGCTGGACCCGCTGGGCTGCGATGTGGTGTTGCGCGCCTTCCACCCGCTGACGGTGCCGGCCCTGCACCTGGACGACCGTGCGGCCCGCCACGAGCAGGCGCGTGCGGACGCCGAGGAGCAGGCGGACGATCTGTGGGCGGGCATTCTGGGCTCGCTGCGCGGCAGTGCGCCGCGGGCCCGGCTCGTGCTGAACCATCTCAATCCGCTGATCCGCCGGATCAGTTCGCTGGACAGCCCGGAGCTCGCGGTGACCGCGACGGAGTCGCTGTACGGGCAGGCGCTGCTGATGGCCCAGCGGCCGCTGCGGCCGGCCGACTCGGCGCTGTTGAACCGGGCGTTCCTCGGCCTGCTGGAGTGGGCCACGCATCCCGCCGCCCCGGGGCACTCCCCCGCGAACCCTCAGGAGGACGGCCGATGAGCGCCGATGCCGCGACGATCCGCCAGGCCCTGCGGGACAACCAGGAGGAGCCGGAGGGGCCCGCGCGCAACGCCCGTGCGGAGCGGCTGCTGACCGAGGCGGAGCAGAGCGGGGACGCGGCCCTGCTGGTCGAGGCGCTCGTCCATCAGCTGCAGGTCTACAACTACAGCTCCGAGAAGGACAAGATGTTCGTCCCGTTCGCGCGGCTGCTGCGGCTGTGGGACGAACGGCCGGGCGACTTCGACCCGTTCATGACCCACCATCTCTTCTGGATGTTCAAGTGGGTCTCCAGTTCCATGGTCGACCAGCCGCACATCCCGCTCGCCTCCATCGAGAAGTGGCAGGGCGAGATGGAGCACCGCTACCGGCTGGCGGGGCATTCCGAGCGCGCGGTACGCCAGGGCGAGCTGGAGATCGCCCGGCATCTGGGCGATCTGGAACGGGCGGGGCGGGCGTACACCGCCTGGCAGGCGGCGGACCGGGACCGGATGGCCAACTGCCACGCCTGTGAGCTGCGCGAGCAGGGGAGCTGGCAGGCGCTGCGGGGGCTGGACGAGGAGGCGCTGGCAGCCTGGACGCCGGTGCTGGAGGGGGAGCACACGTGCGCGCACGAGCCGCACGCCGTGCTGGCCGCCTCGCTCCTGCCGCTCCTGCGGACGGGCTGCGCGGAGCAGGCCCGCGCCAACCATCTGCGCGGGTACCGGATGGTCCGGCCGATGGAGAGCATGCGGTACTCGGTCGCGCTGCACGTCGAGTTCTGTGCGCTGACCGGCAACGAGCCGCGCGCGCTGGAGATCCTGGCGGACCGGCCCGCGTACTTCACCGACAGCGGCAACCCCGGCAGTCTGATGGACTTCCTGGCCGTCACCGCCGTGCTGATGGACCGGCTGACCGAGCTGGGGCACGGCGCGCAGTCCGTACCGGGCCCGGCCGGTACGGACTGGACCGCCGCGTCGCTGGCCGTCGGGGCCAGGACCCAGGCGCTCGCCCTCGCGGACCGCTTCGACGCACGCAACGGCAACGGCTACGTGGGTGAGCAGGTGCGGGAACGTCTGGCGCGCCGGCCGCTGCTGGACCGGCTGCCTCTGGGCGTACGGGCCGTGCGGCTCGCGGCGCCGTCCTCTCGGCCGGCTTCCGCGGTGGCGCCCGCTGCGGCGGAAGCCGCGCAGGACCTGGCCGGGCTGCTGGCCGAGGCCCACCGGCTCTCGGACGCCCAGCATCCGGACGCGGGTTCCGCATGGCGGGCGGTCGCGGAGCGCGCCGGGAAGTCCGGGGAGGCGGACGCGCTGACCGCCCACGACCGGGCGAACGTGGCGGACCATCACGCGATGGACGGTTCGCTGCCGCCCGCCGAGGCGGTGGAGGCGTTCCGGACGGCCGCCCGGCTGTACGAGGCGGCCGGCGACCGGGGCGAGGCCGTCGCGGCGGATGCCAGGCGCGCCTTTCTCCACTCGGTGGCGGACGGCGCCGCGGACGAGGCGCTGACGGAGATCGAGCCGCTCGTGGACCTGGCTCTCGCCCTGCACGCGGAGGGCGGGGCCACGGGCCGGCAGGCGAGCGGGGTGCTGGTCTGCCGGGCCCGGATCCTCCAGCAGCGGATGTTCCGGGCTGCGGACGAGGAGGCCACGGACGCGGCGGTCGCCGCTCTCGGGCAGGCGGCACACGAGGTGCTCGCGTTCGCCGAACCCCTGCGTACGGGGGACAAGGTGGCCACCCGCATCTCCGAGGCGCTGGGATTCCTCGCGGACGTCGCGGCCTACCACGGCGACGGTCCCGGGGCGGCGGAGCTGTACGCGCGAGCGGCCGCCGAGGTCCACGCGGCGGAACTTCCCTGGTACGCCGTCGAGTACGAGTCCCGGACCGCGCGGCTCGCCTCGCAGCTCGACGACCACGAGACGGCGGAAGGGGCCGCACGGGCGGCGCTGGAGCACGGCGGGACGTCGCTGCCGGCCTCCGGACGGGCCCGGCTCCATCTCCAGCTGGCCGAAGTGCTCGCGGCGACGGAGAAGTTCGCGGAGGCGACGGAGCACGCCCTCGACGCCGCGCACTGGGCGGACGAGGCGGGCGAGAGCGAATCGCTGGGGGTCTACGCCCGGCACCAGCTCGGCGGCTGGCTGCTTCGGCTGGGGCGCGCGGCGGAGGCGGCGGCCGTCCTGGAGGCCGTACTGCCCGATGTCTCGGCCGAGGACCACGGGGACGGCATGGTCGTCCAGACGCTGTGGTGGCTCGGCGACGGACTGTCCGCACTCGGTGAGCCGCGGGCTGCCGCGGAGTACTGGCTGCGGGCGGCCGACATCGCGCGCGGCTGGCCGGAGCAGCACGACCACGCGATGCTCGCCCAGCTCGCCGGGCAGGCGCTGTACCGGGCCGAGCTGGCCCCGGAGGCGGAGCGGGCGTACGAGCGGGCCGGGGACTTGTGGCGGGCGCTGGGTGACGTTCCCGCGCTGGTACGGACGTTGCGGGTGCGGGCCTGGAACGCGGCCCGGGAGGGGCAGCCGGGACTCGACGCGGCGCGGTCGTTCATGGCCGCGGCGGAACGGGAGTGCGAGGGCCCGCAGCTGCGGGTGGAGCTCGCGGACACCTGCCACCAGACCGCCGAACTGCTCGCGCACGCCTACGAGGGCGAACCGGGCGAGGCCGCGGACGATCCGGCACGGGTCGCGTACGAGGAGGCGCTCGGGTTCGCCGACCGGGCGTCGGCGGCCTTCCACGAAGCCGGCCCCGCCCACCTGGACCGGCGCACGGCCGCCGACCTCACGGCCGCCTGGCTGGAGGCGAGCCTGGGCCGCGCGGACGTGGCGCTGAGGCGGGCCGGGGAGGTGCTCGCGGCGTACGAGGGGGTGCCGGCGGGCACGGACGAGACGGTGGACGCGCGCCGGTCGGAGGCGGAGTCGGTGCGGGGGTATGCGACGGGGGCGGCTGCGGGGGCATAGGGCCGGGGTTGCCCGGCGGGGCGCCTGACCCTCCACCGGGCCGTCCGGCGCGGCGCCTCGTCCTCAATCGCCGGACGGGCTTGGTTTCCGGCCCCCCGTCCGTGACGGAACCGGCCTCGCCCTCAACCGCCGGACCGGCTCGGTGTCGGGCCGTCCGGCGCTACTCCACCCCGATCAGCAGCGGGGCGCACTGGTGGCCGCCGCGGTAGACCACCGTGTCCACCGCCAGGTAGCCCTCGCGGACGTGTTCCTCCAGCGCGTCGGCCAGGGTGCCGGGGACGTCCTCGCCGAGGACCAGGGTGACGAGTTCGCCGCCCGCCGCCAGCATCCGGTCCAGCACCTTCCGGGCCGTTCCGGGGACGTCCTCGCCGATGACGGCCACATCGCCGTCGATCAGGCCGAGGATGTCGCCGGCCTGGCAGATGCCCGCCATGGTCCAGGACTGCCGTTCGGCGACGGCCAGTTCGGCGTAGCGGGTGGCGCCGGCCGCCGCGGTCATCGCGACGACGTCCTCGTCGAAGCTGCGGTCCGGTTCGTGGACGGCCAGGGCCGCGATGCCCTGGACCGCGGCCCTGGTGGGGATGAGGGCGACCCGGATGCCCTCGGTCCGGGCCTGTTCGGCGGCGGCCGCGGCGGTGTGCCGCAGGTCCCCGTCGTTGGGCAGGAGCACCACCTCGCGGGCGTGCGCGCGCCGGATGGCGTCGACGAGTTCGCCGCTGGCGGGGGGCTCCCCGGGCCGCGCGAGCACCGTCGTCGCCCCGGCCTCCGCGCACAGGCCGCCGAGCCCGTCGCCCGGGACGACCACGACGACCGCGCGCTGGGCCGGTTCGGGGCGGGCGTGCACGCGGTCCGCGGCGAAGTGGGTGATCCGGATGCGGTACGGCCGCCCGGCCTCGACGCCTGCCTCCACCGCCGCTCCCGCGTCGTCGACGTGCACATGGACGTTCCACAGCCCGTCGCCGCCGACCACCACGAGGGAGTCGCCCAGGCCGTCGAGCCGGGTCCGCAGCCGCTGCACGGCCTCGTCGCCGGCTTCCAGCAGGTAGATGACCTCGAAGGCGGGTCCGTCCTGCGGGTCCTCGCCCGCCGGGCAGTCCTCGACAGCGGCCGGAGCGGGAACGGGGGCGACGGACGGTGCGGTGAACAGGAGCGGCCCCCGTTCCGGGGCCCGGCCCGAGACCGCCTCGACCAAGGCGCCGAGCACTGCCACCAGTCCCCGTCCGCCTGCGTCGACGACCCCGGCGCGGCCGAGGACCGCAAGCTGTCCGGGGGTCGCCTCCAGGGCCGTCCGCGCCCCTTCGTACGCCGCCTGCGCCACCGCGGCCGCTCCGGCGCCGTCCGGCGCCCGCCCTGCGGCCTCGGCGGCCTCGGTGGCCACGGTCAGGACCGTGCCCTCGACGGGGTGGGCGACCGCCTCGCGGGCCGACGCCGCGGCCCTGGCCAGCGCGGTGCGCAGCGATCCGGTGCCCTCTCCTTCGGCCAGTACCCCGGCCATGCCGCGCAGCAGCTGGGACAGGATCGTGCCGGAGTTGCCGCGGGCCCCGATCAGCGCCCCGTGCGCCATGGCGCGTACCGCGTCGGCGGTGGAGGGAACCGAGGTGCCGGTCTCGTGGGCGGCGAAGACGGCCTCGACGGCGGCTGCCGCGGATTCCGCGGTCAGGTAGAGATTGGTTCCGGTGTCGCCGTCGGCGACGGGATACACGTTGATCGCGTCGATGGCCTCGCGCTCCCGGCCCAGCGCGTCCAGCGCCAGGGAGCACCAGGTACGCACCGCGACGGCGTCCAGGGCGTCGGCGGTCTGCGGCACCTGATGGTCCTCCTCGAAACGCGTACCGGGGCGGCGGGCTGCACCGCAGAGTAGCCCCGGCCATCGGCCGGGACGGGTCCAGGGGCGGGGCGAGTGGCTGCGGACCCATGGTAGTTTCGTATCTCCGACGCAGCCGTTGTATGCTGCTTCGGTTGCCCGACGAGAGTCGGGAACATCCCCCGGTACCGCCACTTCAGTCAATGAATCCGGCGTGCCGGAATTCACTGTAAGTGCATCTGAAGTTTTGGAGTGACCCGTGGCTGCCAACTGCGACGTTTGCGGCAAGGGGCCGAGCTTCGGCAACAGCATTTCGCACTCGCACCGCCGTACGTCCCGTCGCTGGAATCCCAACATCCAGCGCGTGCGTGCCGTGGTCGGGCGGACGCCGAAGCGGCTCAACGTCTGCACCTCGTGCATCAAGGCCGGCAAGGTCGCGCGCTGACGTTCCCGTCGTAGCGCAGCCCTACCGGTTGCCCAAAAAGCCGGTCCACCTCGGTGGACCGGCTTTTTGCTGTGCTCCGGCGGCGGCAGCGGTGCTCCGGCGGCGAGGGACCGCCCAGGCCACTCAGCGGGCGCTGCTCAGCCGCCACCCGTGGCGGACCGGGCCGATCCCCGATCCCAGTGGGAAGCCCGCCGCGATCGCCCCGGTGACGTAGGCCTTCGCGCCCCGTACCGCCGTGGGCACGTCCTGCCCGAGGGCCAGTCCGCAGGCGATGGCGGAGGCGAGGGTGCAGCCCGTGCCGTGGGTATGGCGGTTGTCGTGGCGGGGGGCGCGCAGCCAGTGTTCCTCGCTGCCGTCCGTGAGCAGGTCGACGGGTTCGCCCGGCAGGTGTCCGCCCTTGACGACCACCCAGCGGGGCCCGTATCCGAGCAGTTCCGCCGCGGCCTGCCGCATGCCGGCCTCGTCGGTGACCACGATGCCGGTGAGCTGTGCCACCTCGTCCAGGTTCGGGGTCGCCACGGTCGCGACGGGCAACAGCTTCGTGCGGACCGAGCCGAGCGCCTCGGCTGCCAGGAGCGGGTCCCCGTGCTTGGAGACGCCGACCGGGTCGACGACGACGGGAGCGTCCGTCCCGGCGAGGAGTGCGGCGACGGTCTCGACGAGCAGCGCCGACGCCAGCATGCCGGTCTTGACCGCGTTCACGCCGATGTCGTCGACGACGCTGCGGTACTGGGCGCGTACGGCCTCCGCGGGCAGCTCCCAGGCGCCCTGCACACCCAGGGAGTTCTGTGCGGTGACGGCGGTCAGCACGCTCATGCCGTGCACACCGAGCGCCAGCATCGTCTTCAGGTCGGCCTGGATGCCCGCACCGCCGCCGGAATCGGATCCGGCGACGGTGAGCACTCGGGGCGGTACGGCGGAGGGTATGGGCATACGCCGCAATCTACTGGGCGTCCTCGATGTCGCCGAAGTGGTCCCATCCGCTCTTGGCCGTCCAGGGCGCCCCGTCGACCGTCACCTGCGGCAGCGCCGAAGGGTTGAGGACCTCGCCGATCACCTTCCAGCGGGCCGGCAGCTTCACGTCGGACGGGAACGTGGCGACGATCGCGTGGTCCTCGCCGCCGGTGAGCACCCACTGGAGCGGGTCCACGCCGACGGCCTGCCCGATGTCGGACATCTGCGACGGGATGTCGATGAGCCCGGAGCGCAGGTCGATGCGGACCTTGCTGGCCTCGGCGATGTGCCCGAGGTCGGCGACGAGCCCGTCGCTGACGTCCGTCATCGCGGTCGCGCCGAGCCCGGCCGCCGCGGGGCCCGCGTGATAGGGCGGTTCGGGGCGGCGGTGCGCCTCCACGAAGGCACGGGGTGAGCGGAAGCCCCGTGAGAGGACGGCGTACCCGGCGGCGGACCAGCCGAGCCAGCCGGTGACGGCGACGACGTCGCCGGGCTGGGCACCCGCCCTGGTGACGGGTTCGTGGTTGCGCAGATCGCCGAGTGCGGTGATCGCGACGGTGATGGTGTCGCCGCGCACCACATCGCCGCCGACCACGGCCGCCCCCGCGACCTGGCACTCGTCGCGGATGCCGTCCATCAGCTCCCCGGCCCAGGTGACCGGGAGTTCGGCGGGGACGACGAGACCGAGGAGCAGTGCGGTGGGCACGGCGCCCATGGCGGCGATGTCGGCGAGGTTCTGTGCGGCCGCCTTGCGGCCGACGTCGTACGCCGTCGACCAGTCACGCCGGAAGTGCCGTCCCTCCAGCAGGATGTCCGTGCTGGCCACGACCCTGCGGTCGGGGGCGGTGATGACCGCGGCGTCGTCGCCGGGTCCCAGCCGTACCGCCGGAGTGGTGGTGAGCCGGGAGGTCAGTTCCCTGATGAGCCCGAACTCCCCCAACTCGCCCACGGTTCCCTTCACCGAGTCTCACCTCTCATCTATGGGGCCGGACGGGCGTCCGGCCTGCTTCAGCGGCCGGATGCCCGCACCGGCCGTGGAGCGTGTCCGCCGGAGGGGACGGTCCGTCCTGCTGGTCACGGGCATGCGTGTCCCCCGTCCGCGCCGCTGAGCTTGCGGTCGCGGGCGTTCACTGCTGTCGGTACTGTCAAGAGATACGTCAACTTGTGTGTTCTGTACGCCACGCTGTGGGCGTCATCCGGCCCGCAGGTCTCCCCGCGGCCCACGGCAACGCGATAACGTGGCGTCCCTTTCCCCCACATGATCCTCGTGGCCGCCCTGGAGGTTCCGTGGTACAGGCGTACATCCTTATCCAGACCGAGGTGGGCAAGGCGTCGACCGTCGCCGAGACCATCGCCAAGATTCCGGGAGTGATCCAGGCAGAGGACGTCACCGGCCCCTACGACGTGATCGTGCGGGCCCAGTCCGACACGGTCGATGAACTCGGACGCATGGTGGTCGCCAAGGTCCAGCAGGTGGACGGCATCACCCGAACCCTGACCTGTCCGGTCGTTCACCTGTAGCCCCCGTCTACGCTGGGCCGGTGACATCTTTCTGCCGCCGGCTCCCCCACCCCGTGCTCCTCGGTCCGTCCGCCGCCCTGGTCCTCATGGCTGCGGCGGGCTGCACCTCCACGGACCCGTCGGCATCGGTCACGGTGCCGACCCCGTCCTCGGAAGCCGCAGCCTACTGCCGTGCGCTGCACAAGGAGCTGCCGAGTTCCGTCGCCGGTCTGGAGCGCAGTGATCCCACGCCCCGTTCGGATCTGACCGCCGGGTGGGGGGACGGGGCGATCGTACTGCGCTGCGGTGTCCCGCGCCCCGCGAAGATGGACGACGACCAGTCGAAGGCCGCAGAGGCCAACGGCGTCAACTGGCTGCTGGAGCAACGGGAGGACGACGGGCCACGCTTCACGACCACCCTGCGCAAGGCGTACGTCGAGGTCACGCTCTCGGAGGCGTACGCGCATGACGCGACCCCGCTGGCGGCCTTCGCGTCGGCGGTCAAGAAGACGGTTCCCAGCAGCCTGTAGGGAGTGCGCCCCGGCCGGGGCGCACTCCCTGTGCTGTGCCGGCTGCTCTCAGCGCAGGCCGGTCGGCCGGTCGAGCGCCGCCTGGATGAGCCGGTCGACGAGCTGCTGGTAGCTGACGCCGCTCTCCTGCCACATGCGCGGGTACATGGAGATCGGGGTGAAGCCAGGCAGGGTGTTGATCTCGTTGATGACGAAGCCGCCGTCCTCGGTGAGGAAGAAGTCGGCGCGCACCAGGCCCTCGCAGGAGGTGGCCTCGAACGCCTCGACCGCGAGCCGCTGGACCTCGGCGGTCTCCTCGTCGGTCAGCGGGGCGGGCACGATCCCCGACGCCGCGTCGATGTACTTGGCCTCGAAGTCGTAGAAGTCGTGCGAGGTGACCGGCGGGATCTCGGCGGGCACGCTGGCGCGCGGACCGTCCTCGAACTCCAGCACCCCGCACTCGATCTCGCGGCCCCGCAGCAGCGATTCCACAAGGAACTTCGGGTCGTGACGGCGGGCCTCCTCGATCGCCTCGTCGAGGCCGGAGGGGTCGTCGACCTTCGTGATGCCGATGGACGAGCCGGCCCGGGCGGGCTTGATGAAGAGTGGCCAGCCGTGCTCGCCGGCGAAGTCCGTGATGCGCTTGCGGGCGCCCTGGGCGTCGTTGTCCCACTCGCGGGGGCGTACGACCAGGTACGGCCCTACGGGGAGCCCGAAGGAGGTGAAGACGCGCTTCATGTACTCCTTGTCCTGGCCGACCGCCGAGGCGAGGACGCCGGCGCCGACATACGGCACGCCGGAGAGCTCCAGGAGGCCCTGGAGCGTGCCGTCCTCACCGTAGGGACCGTGCAGGACGGGGAAGACGACGTCGACCTCGCCGAGCGCCTTGGGGACGGATCCGGGCTCGCTGTAGACCACTTCGCGGCTGCCGGGATCGACGGAGAGCACCACGCCGCCCTCGTCGGACTCGGCCAGTTGTGCCACGTCGGGCATCTTCCGGTCCGTGATCGCCATGCGTTCGGGTTCGTCGGCGGTGAGCGCCCAGCGGCCGTCCGTCGTGATGCCGATCGGCAGGACGTCGTACTTCGTCCGGTCGATCGCGTTCAGGACCGCACCGGCCGTGACCACCGAAATGCCGTGTTCGGAGCTGCGGCCGCCGAACACGACGGCTACACGCGGCTTGCGGAGCTGCTGCTCCGTGCTCTGGGGGAGGTTCTCGCTGCTCATATCGCGATGAGCGTACCTTCTGGTAGGGATCGCGTCAGCGCGGCCGGTACCGCCCGGTGGGTGAACCGGCTCAGTGCCGCTCGGCCTTGGCGCTGCGCGACATCAGTTCCTTGAGCGCCACCATCGGCGGCTTGCCCTCGTGGACGATGGAGACGACCGTCTCGGTGAGGGGCATCTCGACGCCGTACCTGCGGGCCAGGTCGAGCACGGACTCGCACGACTTGACGCCCTCGGCGGTCTGCCTGGTGACCGCGATGGTCTCCTGGAGCGTCATGCCGCGGCCGAGGTTGACGCCGAAGGTGTGGTTGCGCGAGAGCGGCGACGAGCAGGTCGCCACCAGGTCGCCGAGGCCCGCGAGTCCGGAGAAGGTCAGCGGGTCGGCGCCCATGGCCAGGCCGAGCCGGATGGTCTCGGCGAGTCCGCGGGTGATGAGCGAGCCCTTGGTGTTGTCGCCGAGCCCCATGCCGTCGGCGATGCCCACGGCCAGTCCGATGACGTTCTTGACGGCGCCGCCGAGTTCGCAGCCGACCACGTCGGTGCTGGTGTACGGCCGGAAGTACGGGGTGTGGCAGGCGGCCTGGAGGCGGCGTGCGACGGACTCGTCCCGGCAGGCCACGACGGCCGCGGCGGGCCGCCGTTCGGCGATCTCCTTGGCGAGGTTGGGTCCGGTGACGACGGCGACACGGTCGGCGGAGACGTGGGTGACGTCCTCGATGACCTCGCTCATCCGCTTCGCGGTGCCGAGTTCGACGCCCTTCATCAGCGAGACGAGGACCGTCTGCGGCTCCAGGTGCGGGGCCCAGTCGGCGAGGTTGGCACGCAGCGTCTGGGACGGCACGACAAGCACCGCGAAGTCGGCGCCGCGCAGCGCCTCGGCCGCGTCCGTGGTGGCCCTGACCGATGCGGGGAGTTCGATTCCCGGCAGGTACTCGGGGTTGGTACGGGTCGTGTTGACGGCCTCGGCGACCTCGGCCCGGCGGCCCCAGAGGGTGACCTCGCAGCCCGCGTCGGCGAGGACCATGGCGAAGGCCGTACCCCATGAGCCGGTTCCGAAGACGGCTGCCTTTACGGGGTGCGTCACTTGGGTCCCTCTCCTTCGGCCTTGCGCCGTTGTTGTGCCCGGGCCTTGCGGTGATCGTAGGGCTCGGCGGGTGCCTGCTGGCCGCGTACTTCCTCCAGCTGCGCAGTGACCGCGAGCATGATGACCTCGGTCGCCTCGCGCAGCACGTCGGGCGTCGGCTCACGGTCGTAGAACCGGGAGAGGTCGACGGGCGGACCGGCCTGGACCTGGAGGGTCTTGCGGGGGAAGAGCCGCACCTTCTTCTCCGTGGCGTAGGGCGGCACCGCCAGGTTGGCGCCCCACTGCGCGACGGGGATGACCGGGGCCCTGGTCATCAACGCGACGCGGGCGGCGCCGGTCTTGCCGGCCATCGGCCACATCTCGGGGTCGCGGGTGAGGGTGCCCTCGGGGTAGAAGGCGACGCACTCGCCGCGCTCGATGGCGTCGACGGCGGCCCGGAAGGCGTCCAGCGCGTTGGTCGTCTCGCGGTACACGGGGATCTGGCCGGTGCCGCGCAGCATCATTCCGATGAAGGGGGTCTTGAAGAGGCCCGCCTTGGCGAGGAGCCGCGGCACCCGTCCGGTGTTGTACTGGAAATGCCCGTACGAAAGAGGGTCCAGGTACGAGTTGTGGTTGACCGCGGTGATGAATCCGCCGTCGGCCGGAATGTGTTCCATTCCCCGCCAGTCGCGCTTGAACAGAATCACCAGCGGCGGTTTCGCGATGACCGCCGCCAGGCGGTACCAGAAGCCGATTCTGCGGCGGGACACTCGGACACCTTCCTCTATATGACCTGACTGTGGAGCTGACTGCTGACCGGCTACCGACGGTCAAGTCTCGCCCCAGGCCCCTGCTCTGTCGAGAACACCGTACGCCTCGCCCCGGGGACCGACCCTCCGGGTTGTCGTACCGGCAGGCGAGAATAGGCGGCCATGCACATCAAGGGGGAGACCGCCACGAACACCGACCCGACCGGCCCCTGGTCGCTGGTCGTCCCGTTGAAGCCTCTGGCGCGGGCCAAGAGCAGGCTGGCACCCGCCTCCGGCGCCCTGCTGAGGCCACGGCTGGCCCTGGCCTTCGCCCGGGACACCGTGTCCGCCGCCCTGTCCTGTCCGGGAGTCGCCGATGTGGTGGTCGTCACGGACGACACGGCGGCCGGGGCCGCGCTGGCGGCGCTCGGGGCCCGAATCGTGGCCGACACCCCGGCCGCCGGGCTCAACGCCGCCCTCGCACACGGTGAGCGAGCGGCGCGTTCGGCCCGGCCCCGCGGCGCCCTCGCGGCGCTCAACGCCGATCTGCCCGCGTTGCGCCCGGCGGAATTGTCCCGCGTACTCGAATTCTCTGCCGCCTTCCCCCGGGCATTTGTGACCGATGTCGCGGGAATCGGAACGACTTTTCTCTCCGCTGGGCCAGGAGTGGAATTGCGCCCCGCTTTCGGCGGTCCGTCCAGGGCCCGCCATCTCGCGTCGGGGGCGGTGGAGGTCACGTTGTCGGGTATCGATTCGGTGCGCCAGGACGTGGACACGGGCGACGATCTGCGGGCGGCGCTGGCCCTGGGCGTCGGCCCGTACACGGCGGGGCGCTGGGCCGCGGGGGTCCCCGCGGCGGACCGATAGGCTGCCGCCCATGCAGGCGACCTCGTACACGTACGACTCCGAGACCCGCACCGGCAGCGTGCTGCTCGACGACGGCACCCCGGTGGCCTTCGACGCCCCGGCCTTCGACGCCGGCGGCCTGCGGCTGCTGCGTCCGGGGCAACGGGTGCGGATCGAGGGCGAGGGCGAAGGGGCCGCGCTGCGGATCACCCTGGTGACGCTGCAGACCTTCTGAAGCCGGGACGGCCGCCCCGAACAGCCCGCGGGCCGGGCTCCCCGAGGGGAGCCCGGCCCGGCGCGTGTGAGGAGCCTTGTGGTGCCGGTCCTCACTTCTTGCGTGCAGTGGCCTTCTTGGCCGTGGTCTTGCGCGCGGTGGTCTTCTTCGCGGGCGCCTTCTTCGCCGTGGTCTTCTTGGCGGGCGCGGTCTTGCTCGCGACGGCCTTCTTGGCTGCCGTCGTCGTCTTCTTCGCCGCCGGGGTCGCCTTCTTCGCGGCCGCCGTGGTCTTCTTCGCCGCCGCGGACGTCTTCTTCGCCGTGGTCTTCTTGGCGGCGGCAGCAGTCGTCTTCGCCGCTGCCACGGTCTTCTTGGCGGTGGCCTTCTTCGCCACGGCCTTCTTGGCGGTCGCCTTCTTGGCGGCGGCCTTGGCCGTCGTACGGGTGGAAGAACCGCCCGAGAGGCTGCCCTTGGGGGCCTTCTTCACGGCCACGTCGTTCTTGGGGAGCTTCTTCGAGCCGCTCACCAGGTCCTTGAAGCCCTGTCCCGCACGGAAACGGGGCACCGAGGTCTTCTTGACCCGTACGCGCTCACCCGTCTGCGGGTTGCGGGCGTAGCGGGCGGGGCGGTCGACCTTCTCGAACGAGCCGAAGCCGGTGACCGAAACGCGGTCACCTGCGACAACTGCACGAACGATCGCGTCGAGCACCGCATCGACGGCGTCCGCGGCCTGCTGACGGCCGCCGACCTTGTCGGCAATCGCTTCTACGAGCTGCGCCTTGTTCACGTCTTCCCCTTCGGAGACATCGCCCGAACGAAACTGTTCAGGCTTTTTCGCACGTTAGGCAGATATATACCGCAAATCAAACACGAAACGGGCTAATCACCCTAGTGCCGCAACGAAGTCGACCGCTGCGCAGTTCCGCAGAGTCAGTCACCTTCGGGGAATCGGCCCTCATCGAGGTCCTTCATCAACCGGTCCAGACGCCTTGCTGCATCTGGGAGATCGTGCTTTGCCGCGGCCGTGACGACCAACAGCTTCCGGTTCAGCGCCATCCGTACGCCCTCCGGGACTTGCAGTGCACGCACTCGTGAGTGCGCTTCCTTCAATTGGTCGGCGACTTGGCCGTAAAGCTTGAGTTGGCTGTCGCGTTCCATGCACCGATTGTGCCATCTGGGGCGAGTTGTCGCCCGACGGGGTCTCAACAAGCGACTGCGCCCCCTACCAGAAGGCAGGGGGCGCAGTCCTGGAAACGCGCTGCTCAGGCGTTAATTGTACGGGGCTTGTGGGCCGGCCTGACCGCCTCGTAAGCCGCGATGTCCGCTTCGTTCTGAAGGGTGAGGCTGATGTCGTCCAGCCCGTTCAGCAGCCGCCAGCGGGCGTTCTCGTCGAGCTCGAAGTCCGCGGTGACGCCCTCGGCGAGGACCTGCCGCTTCTCCAGGTCGACGGTGATCTCGGCCGTCGGGTCGGCCTCGGTCAGCTCCCAGAGGGCGTCGACGACCTTCTGGTCCAGGACCACGGTCAACAGCCCGTTCTTCAGCGAGTTGCCGCGGAAGATATCGGCGAACCGGGAGGAGATGACGGTCTTGAAGCCGTAGTTCTGGAGCGCCCAGACGGCGTGCTCGCGGGACGAGCCGGTGCCGAAGTCGGGGCCGGCCACCAGGACCGAGGCACCCTTGCGCTCCGGGCGGTTGAGGACGAAGTTCTCGTCCTTGCGCCAGGCCTCGAAGAGCCCGTCCTCGAAGCCGTCCCGGGTGACCTTCTTCAGCCAGTGGGCGGGGATGATCTGGTCGGTGTCGACGTTGCTGCGGCGCAGCGGGACGGCCCGGCCGGTGTGTGCGGTGAAAGCTTCCATGATTCTCAGACTCCGGCGGGCGTACGGGCGTCGGACAGGTCGGCCGGCGAGGCCAGATGGCCCAGCACGGCGGTCGCGGCGGCGACCTGCGGGGAGACCAGGTGCGTACGGCCGCCCTTGCCCTGCCGGCCCTCGAAGTTGCGGTTCGAGGTCGAGGCGGAGCGCTCGCCGGGGGCCAGCTGGTCGGGGTTCATGCCGAGGCACATCGAGCAACCCGCGTGCCGCCATTCGGCGCCGGCGGCGGTGAAGACCTTGTCCAGGCCCTCCTCCACGGCCTGCAGGGCGACCCGGACGGAGCCCGGGACGACCAGCATCCGTACGCCGTCGGCGACTTTGCGGCCGTCCAGGATCGCGGCCGCGTTGCGCAGGTCCTCGATCCGGCCGTTGGTGCAGGAGCCTACGAAGACGGTGTCGACGTTGATCTCGCGCAGCGGCTGGCCTGCGGTCAACCCCATGTACTCCAGAGCCTTTTCGGCGGCGTTGCGCTCCGAGGCGTCCTCGTACGAAGCAGGATCGGGGACGTTGGCCGACAGGGGTGCGCCCTGGCCGGGGTTGGTGCCCCAGGTGACGAACGGCGCCAGTTCGGCGGCCTCGATGACCACCTCGGCGTCGAAGACCGCGTCGTCGTCCGTGCGCAGCGTCTGCCAGTACGCGACGGCCGCGTCCCAGTCCTCGCCCTGCGGGGCGTGGTCCCGGCCCTGCAGATAGTCGAAGGTGGTCCGGTCCGGGGCGATCATGCCCGCCCGCGCACCGGCCTCGATCGACATGTTGCAGATGGTCATCCGGGCCTCCATCGAGAGCTTCTCGATGGCGGAGCCGCGGTATTCGAGGATGTAGCCCTGGCCGCCGCCGGTGCCGATCCGCGCGATGATCGCGAGGATCAGGTCCTTGGCGGTGACGCTCTCGGGCAGTTCGCCGTCGATGGTGATCGCCATCGTCTTCGGACGGGCCAGCGGCAGCGTCTGCGTGGCCAGCACGTGCTCGACCTGGCTGGTGCCGATACCGAACGCCAGCGCGCCGAACGCGCCGTGCGTGGAGGTGTGGGAATCACCACATACGACCGTGGTGCCGGGCTGGGTCAGACCCAGCTGCGGGCCGACCACGTGGACGACGCCCTGCTCGACGTCGCCCAGGGGGTGCAGCCGGACGCCGAACTCCGCGCAGTTCTTGCGCAGGGTCTCCAGCTGTGCGCGGGAGACCGGGTCGGCGATCGGCTTGTCGATGTCGAGGGTCGGGGTGTTGTGGTCCTCGGTGGCGATGGTGAGGTCGAGGCGCCGCACCGGGCGTCCGGCCTGCCGCAGACCGTCGAAGGCCTGCGGGCTGGTCACCTCGTGCAGCAGGTGCAGATCGATGTAGAGGAGGTCGGGCTCACCTTCGGCGCGCCGGACGACATGGTCGTCCCAAACCTTCTCCGCGAGTGTCCTACCCATCGCTTTCCCTCCGGCCGGCGTCGTCGCCGGCCCAACTAGAGATTCGGTGCGCCCCCGTCCGGACCCCCGTACGGGGCGGTGGCTACGGGCCGTTGTGGGGCCGCCCGTACAGGTTCGCAACTTCGCTGGAAAATTGAACTTGCGTTTCACAGAGTGAGACGCGAGTATCGTCGTATGGACAACTCTAGCGGCGTCGGCGTTCTCGACAAGGCTGCTCTGGTATTGAGCGCCCTGGAGTCCGGGCCGGCCACCCTCGCCGGGCTGGTCGCGGCGACCGGGCTCGCACGACCCACGGCTCACCGACTGGCAGTGGCACTGGAACACCACCGCATGGTGGCGAGGGACATGCAGGGCCGTTTCATTCTCGGCCCCCGCCTGTCGGAGCTCGCCGCGGCGGCGGGCGAGGACCGGCTGCTCGCCACGGCGGGACCGGTACTCACCCACCTCCGCGACATCACCGGCGAGAGCGCCCAGCTCTATCGCCGGCAGGGCGACATGCGGATCTGCGTGGCGGCGGCGGAGCGGCTGTCCGGCCTGCGGGACACCGTGCCGGTCGGCTCCACGCTCACCATGAAGGCGGGATCCTCCGCCCAGATCCTCATGGCCTGGGAGGAGCCCGAGCGCCTGCACCGCGGCCTCCAGGGCGCCCGCTTCACCGCGACGGCGCTCTCCGGCGTCCGGCGCCGGGGCTGGGCCCAGTCGATCGGTGAGCGCGAGCCGGGCGTCGCCTCGGTCTCCGCCCCGGTGCGCGGCCCCTCGAACCGGGTGGTCGCCGCGGTCTCGGTCTCCGGACCGATCGAGCGGCTGACCCGGCACCCGGGACGGATGCACGCCCAGGCCGTCATCGACTCGGCCGCCCGGCTGAGCGAGGCCCTGCGTCGCACCGGCTGAGCAGGCGCTCCCGCCTGCCGCACCAGAGCCGCCCCAGCGTCGTGGCGGCCCCTCCGTACCCTGGCCCTCAGCGCATTGCCTCTCCGTACCTCGCCTCTCCGTGCCTCACTTCGCCGGCGAGCGCGCGTGCGAACCGATCCGCCCCACGGCGGCCCCGCTTCTCGATCGGCAGCGAGCCGGTCGCCGCGGCCAGTCCGTACGCCGGCGTGTATTCCGCGTAGCCGGACTCCTGACTTCCGATCCCCGCCCGGGGTGCGGGGATTCCCGCCACGGCCGGTCGACCGTCTCTGCGGGTTCCTGCCTCTTCGCGCCGCGCCGGGATCAAGGATCCCGGTCCCAGCTGTGCTCGACGGCCTGACACCGCCGGTCCGGAGCCGAAGGGCGTCAGCTCGCGGGCTCCGCCAGGCGTACCCGGAACTGCTCCGCCACAACTGACGGGCCCGGCGCCTGCGGTCCGGCTCCCGCTCCGCCGGACATGTCCCGCGCAGTCGGAGCAGGTGGAGATGGCCGTCACCTCCGCGGTGCCGCACGAACCGCTGACGGCGGCAGTGCGGCGGTCGGCCCAGGAGGAGCGGGCCCGGCGGTACGGGCTGCGGGCCCGGCGGTACGGGCTGCGAGTCCGGCCCGTACGGGCTCCGGGACGCGCGCGGGCCGGACCGCCCGCCCAACACGCCTGCGTACACGAGCAGAAGGCCCCTCACCGGAGTGAAGGGCCTTCGCCTGATGCTCTGTTGTACCCCCGACCGGATTTGAACCGGCGCTACTGCCGTGAGAGGGCAGCGTGCTAGGCCGCTACACAACGGGGGCTTGGATACTGCGACTTGCTTGTCTTGCGCTGGGCTACCAGGACTCGAACCTAGAATGACGGTACCAGAAACCGTAGTGTTGCCAATTACACCATAGCCCATGGTGTTACAAGTACCCCCGACCGGATTCGAACCGGCGCTACTGCCGTGAGAGGGCAGCGTGCTAGGCCGCTACACAACGGGGGCCCTAGCGATCCTGCATCAAGAACGTGGGTGCGACCCAGATGTTCTCGCGGGAAGGATCTGTACCCCCGACCGGATTCGAACCGGCGCTACTGCCGTGAGAGGGCAGCGTGCTAGGCCGCTACACAACGGGGGCTTGTTCCTGCAACTTACTTGTCTTGCGGTCTTGCGCTGGGCTACCAGGACTCGAACCTAGAATGACGGTACCAGAAACCGTAGTGTTGCCAATTACACCATAGCCCACTGAAACGCAACCCCTGAGGGTGTTGTCTCTGTCTGCGCTTCCCGTCCGGATCTTTCGTTCCGCTTGGGCGGCGCAGGAAGAACATTACCTGAAGGTGTCCGGCGCTCCAAAACGGGTATTGCCCGCCAGCAGGCCGGGGAGCTGGTCGAGAGCTGTGATCCGGACGAGTTCGGGCCGTCCGCCCCGTCCGCGCCGGTCCAGCCAGATGCCGGTCAGCCCTGCGGCCACCGCACCGCGGGCGTCGATGTCGGGTTCGTCGCCCACGTAGGCGACCTCCTCCGGCGGCAGCGCCAACGCCTCGCAGGAGGCGAGGAACGCCCCGGGGGCGGGCTTCGCGATGCCCAGCTCCGCCGCGCACAGGACGGACTCGAAGCGGTCGCGCACACCGAGCACGGTCAGCTTGTGGTGCTGCTGTTCCAGGGCTGAGTTCGACAGCACGGCGTGCCGGTACGCCCCGGCCAGGGCGTCGAGCGCGGGCACGGTGTCCGGGAAGAGCGCCCAGGCGGCCTCGTAGTGGGCGATGTGCCGCTCGAACCAGGCATCGGCCTCGGCGTCGTCCAGCGGGCGTGCGAGGAAGTCCCTGGCCCGGTCGCGGCGCTGGCCCTGCCAGTCCGTCTCCCCGTCGGCGAACCGCTGCCAGTGGTGCCGGGTGAGCCGCTGCCAGGCGTCGCCCGCCTCATCGGCGGTGGCGTAGCCCGCCGGCAGCCCCTCGGCCTTGAGGTGCCGGGACATGCCGGTGGCGGCGGCCGTCGTGTAGTCGAAGAGTGTGTCGTCAACGTCCCAGAGGACGGCTCTGATCGGCATGAATCCGACTCTAGGGCGTCGGGCGCACCTGGCGGGCGAACGTCGGGGCCCCCCCCCCCCGAGAACCCGGTAACCGGCCGGCCGCCGCGCCGGGGGATGACGCGC
>NZ_JBEOVJ010000113.1:0-23876 GCF_040295435.1 Streptomyces sp. NPDC002809 | reverse complement strand
CTTCCCAGCCCCTCCGGTGTACCGTCCGGCCCCGCCGGCGTTTGAGGCGCGGGGTCCGGGGCGGAGCCCCGGTTACGGGAAGGGGCGGGGAGGGGAACAGGCCCGCCGCAGGCGCCCACCGCCTCGGCCGCGCTCCACACACCCGCACCCCCACCCGCACCCAGCTCCGGCGCGGACCGGGCCAACGCCATCAGCGCCCCCAGATCGCACCCGGCCACCACCTGCCCCGCCATCGCCGCGACAGCGGCCACCGCATCGCCCCGCCGCTCCGCCACGGGCACCAGCCCCAGATGCCGCGACGGAACCGCCACCGGCGCGGCCCGCCGCAACACCCCCAGCACCGGCACCCCGGACTCGTCCAGGGCCTCCCGCAACAACGCCTCGTGCCGGTCGGAGCCGACCTTGTTCAGGATCACCCCGCCGATCCGCACCTGTGTGTCCCACGACGCGAAGCCGTGCACCAGCGCCGCCACCGACCGGGACTGCGACGACGCGTCCACGACCAGCACCACCGGCGCCCGCAGCAACTTCGCCACCTGGGCCGTGGACGCCAGCTCGCCCTGGCCCGCAGCCCCGTCGTACAGCCCCATCACACCCTCGACCACCGCCAGGTCGCAGCCCTGCGCACCGTGCGCGAACAGCGGGGCGATCAGCTCGGGCCCGCACATGTACGCGTCGAGATTGCGCCCCGGCCGGCCGGTGGCGAGGGTGTGGTAGCCCGGATCGATGTAGTCGGGGCCGACCTTGTGCCCGGACACGGCGAGCCCCCGCCCGGCGAACGCGGCCATCAGCCCCGTCGCGACGGTCGTCTTGCCGCTGCCGGACGACGGCGCGGCGATGACCAGGCGCGGAACACTCACCACTCGATGCCCCTCTGGCCCTTCTGCCCGGCGTCCATCGGGTGCTTCACCTTCGACATGTCGGTCACCAGGTCCGCCGCGTCCAGCAGCGCCGCGGGCGCGTTGCGGCCGGTGATCACCACATGCTGGTTGCCGGTCCGGTTGCGCAGCACCTCGACCACCTCGTCGGTGTCGACCCACCCCCAGTGCATCGGGTAGGCGAACTCGTCGAGGACGTACAGCCGGTGCGTCTCGGCGGCCAGATCGCGCTTGACCTGTTCCCAGCCCTCCCGCGCCGCCGCCTCGTTGTCGAGCTGCTGGTCGCGCTGGACCCAGGACCAGCCCTCGCCCATCTTGTGCCAGGCGACGGACCCGCCCTCGCCGCTCGCGCCGAGGACCTTCAGCGCGTTCTCCTCGCCGACCTTCCACTTCGCCGACTTCACGAACTGGAACACCCCGATCGGCCACCCCTGATTCCAGGCGCGCAGCGCGAGCCCGAAGGCCGCCGTCGACTTTCCCTTGCCGATGCCGGTGTGCACCATCAGCAACGGACGGTTGCGGCGCTGACGGGTGGTGAGCCCGTCGTCCGGCACGGTGGTCGGCTGTCCCTGCGGCACTAGGCGGCCCTCCTGTTGTTGTACTGAACGTCCTTGACCAGCCCGGCGATCGAATCGGCCCGCAGCTCGTCGAGCGTGACGGCGGTGCCGCCCAGTTCACCCGCGAGACTTCCCGCGAGCCCGAGCCGTACCGGACCCGACTCGCAGTCCACGACGACGGACGCCGTGCCATCGGCCTCGTGCAGCCGGGCCGCCCGCGCGGCCAGCGCCACCGGCTCCGGCCCCCCGGTGGCCCGCCCGTCGGTCACCACGACGAGCAACGGCCGCCGCGACGGATCGCGGAGCCGCTCCACCCGCAGCACGTCATGGGCCTTCAACAACCCGGCGGCCACCGGGGTGCGCCCACCGGTCGGCAGCATCTCCAGCCGCGCGGCGGCAGCGTCCACGGACGATGTCGGCGGCAGCACCACCTCGGCGTCCTTGCCCCGGAAGGTGATCAGCCCGACCTTGTCCCGCCGCTGGTAGGCATCCATCAGCAGCGAGAGCACCGCGCCCTTCACGGCGGTCATCCGCTGCCGGGCCGCCATCGACCCGGACGCGTCCACGACGAACAGCACGAGATTCCCCTCGCGCCCCTCCCGCACCGCCTGCCGAAGATCGTCCCGCCGCACGACCAGTCCCCGGCCCGAACGCCCCCGTGCCCGCTGATGCGGGGCGGCGGCCTGCACGGTCGCGGCCAGATGCAGCTTGGTCAGCGCGCCCTGCGGACGCCGAGCACCCGTCGTCCGCCCGTGCTCGGTACGCGCCCGGGACCGCCGCCCCGCAGCGCCCTCGCCCAGACCGGGAACGCTCAGCATCTTCGTACGGAACGGCTCACCGGACCGTACGGGCTGCTGCTCGCCGCCACCGGAGGGCTGTCCCTGCGCCGGCTCCTGCTCCTTGCCCTGCTCCGGCACGGACTGCTCGGGCACGGACTGCTCGGGCGTGTCATCCGCCCCGTCCCCGCCCTGCGGCGGCGTGTCGGGCCCGTCGCCCTCCGGCGGCCGGCCGCCGCCGTCGGGCCCGTCCGGGTCCGGATCCTCGCCCTCGCCGCTGTTCTGCTCCAGCGTGTCGTCGAGCTTGTCCTCGTCCAGGCCCGGCGCGTCGAAAGGATTGCGCCGACGCCGGTGGGGGAGCGCGAGAAGGGCGGCCTGCCGCACATCCTCGGCCAGCACGTCCGTCCGCCCCGCCCAGGCGGCCAGCGCCGTGGCGGTCCGCGCCATCACGATGTCGGCCCGCATGCCGTCCACTTCGAAGGCGGCACAGGTGGCCGCGATCTGGCGCAACGCGCCATCACCCAGACCGACCTGCGGCAGCAGCGCGCGAGCAGCCACGATCCGGGCCCGCAACGCGCCTTCCTCGTCCGCCCACTTGGCGGCGAACGCGGCCGGATCGTCGTCGTAGGCGAGCCGGCGCCGCACCACCTCGACCCGCAGATCCGTCTCACGGGACGCGGCGACCTCGACGGTCAGCCCGAACCGGTCGAGCAACTGCGGCCTCAGTTCGCCCTCTTCGGGATTCATCGTCCCGACGAGCAGGAAGCGGGCGGCATGCCGTACGGAGACGCCTTCGCGCTCCACGTACGAGGCACCCATGGCGGCGGCGTCCAGCAGCAGGTCGACCAGATGGTCGTGGAGGAGATTGACCTCGTCGACGTACAGGATCCCGCGATGCGCGTCGGCGAGCAGCCCCGGCTCGAAGGCCTTCACGCCCTCGGCGAGCGCCCGTTCGATGTCGAGCGCCCCGACGAGCCGGTCCTCGGAGGCGCCGACGGGCAGTTCCACGGTCCGCGCGGCCCGCGACACGCCGGATCCGGCCTCGTGGGGCCCGTCGGGACACGCCGGATCGGGCGCGTCCGGGGCGCAGGAGAACCGGCATCCGGGGACGACGGAAACCTCCGGCATGAGCGCGGCCAGCGCGCGCACGGCGGTGGACTTGGCAGTCCCTTTCTCGCCCCGCACGAGGACGCCGCCCACAGCAGGGCTCACCGCGTTGAGGAGCAGTCCGAGCCGGAGATCGTCCTGCCCGACGATGGCGGTGAAGGGGTACGGCGTACTCACGAGGCCTCCTTGGGGGAGCGGTTTGTCGTCAGCCCCTCCGGCGTTTGAGGAGCGGTGGTCAGGGGGCGGAGCCCCCGGTTCGGGAAGGGGCGGGTAGGGGAAACGCCTGCCGCGGGCGCCACGCGACGTCCGCTCACGCGTCGCCCTCCAGGTCGCCTTCGAGCTCCAGGTACGTCGCCCGCAACCGCTCCAGCGTGTCCGCGTCCGGCTCCGCCCAGAGCCCCCGTTCGGCTGCCTCCAGCAACCGTTCCGAAATCCCGCGAAGTGCCCAGGGGTTGGACTTCTGCATGAACTCCCGGTTCTCCGGGTCGAAGACGTACTCCGCCGAGAGCTTCTCGTACATCCAGTCGTCGACCACGCCGGCCGTGGCGTCGTACCCGAACAGGTAGTCCACGGTCGCCGCCATCTCGAAGGCACCCTTGTACCCGTGCCGCCGCATCGCCGCCATCCAGCGCGGGTTCACGACCCGCGCCCGGAACACCCGGTGCGTCTCCTCGCCCAGCGTCCTGGTCTTCACCTGATCCGGCGTCGCCGAATCCCCCACGTACGCCTCGGGTGACTCACCCGTCAGATGCCGCACCATGGCCACCATGCCGCCGTGGTACTGGAAGTAGTCATCCGCATCGACGAGGTCGTGCTCCCGCGTGTCGACGTTCTTCGCCGCCACCGCGATCCGCCGGAACGCCGTCTCCATGTCCCCGCGCGCCGCCCGCCCCTCCAGCCCGCGCCCGTACGCGTAACCGCCCCAGACCGCGTACACCTCGGCCAGGTCCGCGTCCGACCGCCAGTTGCGCGCGTCGATCAGCGGCAGCAGGCCCGCCCCGTACGCCCCCGGCTTCGAGCCGAAGATGCGTGCCGTGGCCCGTCGCCGGTCGCCGTGGACCGCCGTGTCCTCGTCGGCGTGCGCCCGTACGTAGTTGGCGTCGGCCGGCTCGTCCAGCTCCGCCACCGCGCGCACCGCGTCGTCGATCAACCCCACCACGTGCGGGAACGCGTCCCGGAAGAAGCCCGAGATGCGGACCGTCACATCGATGCGCGGCCGGCCCAGCTCGCTCACCGGTACCACCTCGAAGCCGGTCACCCGGCGGGACGCGTCGTCCCACACCGGGCGGCAGCCGAGCAGCGCCAGGACCTCCGCGATGTCGTCGCCCTGGGTGCGCATGGCGGAGGTGCCCCACACGGTCAGGCCGACCGACTTCGGGTAGTCGCCCGTGTCGGTGAGGTACCGGGCGATCAGCGAGTCGGCGAGGGACTGGCCGACCTCCCACGACAGCCGGGACGGAATCGCCTTCGGGTCCACCGAGTAGAAGTTGCGGCCGGTCGGCAGCACGTTGACGAGCCCGCGCGTCGGCGAACCCGAGGGGCCGGCCGGGACGAAGCCGCCGTCCAGGGCGAGGAGGATGTGGTCGATCTCGTCGGTCGTCCGGGCCAGCCGGGGCACGACCTCCTCGCAGGCGAAGCCCAGGACGGCGACGGCGGCCGGGAGTTCGAAGCCCAGCACCTCCCGTACCAGGTCCGCTGCCGCGGTCACGTCCCAGCCGCGCGCCTCCATGCCCTCCGCGAGCCGGCGGCACAGCTGTTCCAGCAGATCGATCGCGTCCGCGCCCGTCCGTGCCGGGCCGTCCACCAGCTCACTCAGCTCCGCCGGCACCTTCACGGCCGCGCCCGGCTCGCCCAGCAGTTCCTTCTCGCCGAGTCCGAAGTGCTCGGCGATCGCGGCCCGCAGACCCGGCAGCGCGTTCGCCGTGCCGCCCCACACCTGCGAGGCACGCAGCACTGCGAGGACCAGGTTGACGCGGGCCTCGTCGACCGGGCCGCCGCCCAGGACGTGCAGACCGTCGCGGATCTGGACGTCCTTGATCTCGCAGAGGTAGCCGTCGATGTGCATGACGAACGAATCGAAGACGTCGTCGCCCGGCTGCTCGTCGACATGCAGGTCGTGGTGGAGCTCCGCGGCCTTGACCAGCGTCCAGATCTGCGCCCGCACCGAGGGTGCCTTCGTCGGGTCCAGGTCGCTGACCAGCGCGTACTCGTCGAGGAGCTGCTCCAGCTTTGCGAGGTCGCCGTATGTGTCGGCGCGGGCCATCGGCGGGACCAGGTGGTCCACCACGGTGGCGTGGCCGCGGCGCTTGGCCTGGGTGCCCTCTCCCGGGTCGTTGACGATGAACGGGTAGATCAGCGGCAGTTCGCCGAGCACCGCGTCAGGGCCGCAGCCGGCGGACAGGCCGAGACCCTTGCCGGGCAGCCACTCCATCGTGCCGTGCTTGCCCATGTGGACGACGGCGTCGGCGCCGAAGCCCCCGTCCGACGCCGCGGCCTCCAGCCAGCGGTAGGTGGCCAGGTAGTGGTGCGAGGGCGGCATGTCGGGGTCGTGGTAGATCGCGATCGGGTTCTCGCCGAAGCCGCGCGGCGGCTGGATCAGCACCACCACGTTCCCGAACTGCAGCGAGGCGAGGACGATGTCGTCCCCGTCCACGTACAGCGAGCCCGGCGGCTCGCCCCAGTGCTCCAGCATCGAGTCGCGCAGCCCGGGCTCCAGCTTCGCGAACCACCGCCGGTAGTCGGCCAGCGGAACCCGAGCGGGAGCCGCGGCGAGCTGTTCCTCGGTCAGCCACTCCACGTCGTGGCCACCGGCGTTGATGAGGCGGTGGATGAGCTCGTCGCCGTCGTCCGGGTGACCGTCGACCCCGTATCCGGCGTCGCGCAGGGCGTCCAGGACACGGACCGCGGAGGCGGGCGTGTCCAGGCCGACGGCGTTGCCGACGCGGGAGTGCTTGGTGGGGTAGGCGGTGAAGACCAGGGCCAGCTTCTTCTCGGCGTTGGTCTTGTGCTTGAGGACGGCGTGGCGCACGGCGATCCCGGCGACGCGCGCGGCGCGTTCGGGGTCGGCGCGGTACACCGGCACCTCGTCCGGGCCCTGCTCCTTGAAGGAGAACGGCACGGTGATCAGCCGGCCGTCGAACTCGGGGATGGCGACCTGCATCGCCGCGTCCATCGGGGTCAGGGCAGCGTCGGACGCCTCCCAGGTGGCGCGCGATGAGGTGAGGCAGAGCCCCTGGAGCACCGGCACGTTCAGTTCGGCGAGCGCGCCGATGTCCCAGGCCTCGTCGTCGCCCCCGGCGGAGGCGTCCGACGCGCGGGTGCCGCCGGCCGCGAGGACGGTGGCGACCAGGGTGTCGGCCCGGCCGAGGAGCTCGTACAGCCCGGCGTCCGCGCCGCGAAGCGAACCGCAGTACACGGGCAGGGCGTTGGCGCCGCGTGCCTCGACCGCGTCGCACAGCACGTCGACGAACGAGGTGTTGCCGGAGAGGTGGTGCGCCCGGTAGAAGAGCACGCCGACGGTCGGGCGGCCCTCGGTGAACGTACGGCTGCCGTGGAGCCCCCACTCGGGCATCTTCTGCGGTTCGGCGAAGCCGTGCCCGGTCAGCAGGACGGTGTCGGAGAGGAAGCGGGCCAGTTCGACGAGGTTGCCGGGACCGCCCTCCACGAGGTAGCGCAGCGCCTCGGCGACGACGCCGGCCGGTACGGACGACTCGGCCATCAGCTCTGCGTCCGGCACCGCCTCGCCGCCGAGCAGCACGGTCGGGATGCCCGAGGCCTTGAGCGTCGCGAGTCCGTCCTCCCAGGCGCGCTTGCCGCCCAGCAGACGGACCACGGCGATGGAGGACCCCTCGATCAGAGCGGGGAGTTCCTCGTGGACATCGATACGGGTCGGGTTGCCGATCCGGAAGGGCGCGCCCGAGGCCCGGGCGGCGAGGAGGTCGGTGTCGGCGGTCGACAACAGCAGCACGGTGCTCAGCGGGGTAGTCAGTGGGCCGTTCATGCGCGTGCTCCAGGTGCTCCGGGGGCGATGAAGGGAAGTCCTGTCGGTGCGCCCGACTCGATGAGCCGCCACAGCGCGTCGGTGTCCGCGTGTTCTTCGATCAGGTCGCCGAGGCGGTCGAGCTGTTCCTCGCGCAGACCGGCGAAGCAGGTGTCGGGGGCGGGGACGAAGCGGCGGCCGGCGGCCCGTGCGATCTCCGTCAGGAAGCGGCGGCGGAACGCGTCGCTCTCCAGCGAGCCGTGCCAGTGGGTGCCCCACACGGCGCCGGAGCGGCAGCCGTCGATGCGCTGTCCCCGACCGTCGGTGAGGAACGGCTCGCCACCGCGCACGTCCGCGACGCCGTGGTGGATCTCGTACCCCTCGACCGGGGCGCCGAGTGCCTCGCCGACCGGCCGGGCGAGAGTCTTCTCGCGGTCGAACCGGATGCGCAGGGGCAGCAGCCCGAGCCCGTCGACCTTCCCGGCGCGCGACTCGACGTCGTCCTCGATCTCTTCGCCGAGTATCTGGTAGCCGCCGCAGATGCCGAGGACCGGACGGCCCTCGGCGGCCCGCCGCCGCAGCGCGTCGGCGAGCCCGCGTTCGCGCAGCCAGGAGAGCGCCTTCACGGTGCCGCGGGTGCCGGGCACGATGACGAGGTCTGCGTCGGCCAGTTCCTCGGCACGGTCCACGAACCGCACGATGACGCCCGGCTCCGCGGCGAGCGCGTCCACGTCGGTGAAGTTGGACATCAGCGGCACGGCGCACACGGCGACGCGCAGGATGTCCTCGCCGTGCGGCGGGGCGACGACCGACTCCCGTACGGTGCCGCGCAGCGACACCCGCAGGCCGTCCTCCTCGTCGATGCCGAGGCCGTGGGCGAACGGCAGCACCCCGTACGTCGGCCGTCCCGTCAGATCGCGCAGCATGTCCAGGCCGGGCTCCAGCAGGGAGACGTCACCGCGGAACTTGTTGACCAGGTACCCGGCGATCAGCGACTGGTCCTCGGCCGAGAGCAGCGCCGTCGTACCGAAGAACGAGGCGAAGACCCCTCCGCGGTCGATGTCGCCGACGACCACCACCGGGAAGCGTGCGGCCCGTGCGATGCCCATGTTCACGATGTCCGTGCGCCGCAGATTGATCTCGGCCGGACTGCCCGCCCCCTCGCAGATCACTGCGTCATACGTGCCCCGAAGCTGCTCCAGGCAGTCCACGACGGTGGACAGAAGTTGCTCCTGCCGGCCGCCGTGGTAGCCGCGGGCGCTCATCTCGCCGACCGCGCGCCCCATCAGGACGACCTGGCTGGAGCGGTCGCTGCCGGGCTTGAGCAGGACCGGGTTCATCAGTGCGGTCGGCTCGACCCGGGCGGCCTGGGCCTGCATGGCCTGGGCGCGCCCGATCTCCGCGCCCTCGCGGGTGACGAAGGAGTTGAGCGACATGTTCTGTGCCTTGAACGGTGCCACCTTCACGCCCCGGCGCACCAGCCATCGGCAGATGCCCGCGGTGACGACGCTCTTGCCCGCGTCCGAGGTGGTCCCGGCGACCAGCAGTCCGCCGCTCATGTCGGTCTCCGTCCTGAGAGTCGAGTCCCTGCGGTACGGGCCCCCGGGTGCCGGGTTCCCGCGGTGCGGGCCCCTGCGATCCGTCGTGCCGCGAGACCCGCGCCCAGGCGGGCCGCCACGCTCACGCCGAGGGCCAGCGCGCTCACACGGCGCGACAGCCGTACGGCACGCTCGATGTCCTCGCTCTCGACCGCCCGGCCGGTGGCTCCGTTGAGTACGGGGCGGTGTTCGACCCGGCCGCCGTAGGCGAGCGTTCCGCCGAGCCGTACGCCGAGCGCGCCCGCGAACGAGGCCTCCACCGGGCCCGCGTTGGGGCTAGGGTGCTTGGCCGCGTCGGCCCGCCAGGCCCGGACCGCTCCTCGTGGCCGCCCCCCGGCGGCCACGGCGAGCAGGGCCGTCAGCCGGGCGCCCGGCCAGCCCGCGAGGTCGTCGAGGCGGGCCGAGGCCCAGCCGTAACGCCGGTAGCGGGGCGATTTGTGACCGACCATCGCGTCGAGCGTGTTGGCGGCCCTGAACCCGACGAGTCCGGGGACCCCGCCCAGCGCGCCCCACACCAGGGCGCCGACGACGGCGTCCGAGGTGTTCTCCGCGACGGACTCCACGACGGCGCGGGCGATCTGCGGCCCGTCCAGGGACTGCGGGTCGCGGCCGCACAGGTGAGGCAGCCGCTCACGGGCCAGGTCGATGTCCCCGGCGGCGAGCGCGCCGCCGATGGCCCGGGCCTCGCGGCCCAGCGACGTACCGCCGACGACGGACCAGGTGGCGGCGGCGGTCAGGGCGACGGACGCGGCGGGGTGGCGGCGCAGCGCACGGGTGGCCAGCGCGGCAGCCCCGGCGGCGCCTCCGGCGCAGACCAGGGTGTGCAGCGCGCCCCAGCCGCGGTGGTCGCGCCACAGACGGCGTTCGACGCCTGCCGCGGCCCGCCCGAAGGCGGCGACCGGGTGGCCCCTGCGGGGGTCACCGAGCAGCAGATCGCCGATCAGACCGGCCGTGGCGCCGTACGCGAAGATGCGATCGGCACGCACGGTTCAGCCGGCCGTTGCGCCTCGAAGGACCCTCGGACAGGCGGTTGCTGGCAGGAGCAGCACAGGACTGGACGCACGGCAGCCGGGCATGGCGATATGTCCTCACTCAGGGTCCGCGCCCTGGTTCGACGTGACGGCGACGAGAGTCTCCTGGCTTCCGGATCCGCAGTTCCCCCGGTCTTCCAGTCCGCTCGCGTGGACCGTGACTTCCGTGGTGGGGGACTGCTCCCCGGTGACAGTGGCGGGACCGCGCCGGATTCGCACCGGCTTCCTCTGCTGTCGCCGTAATGGCTCCGGCAGTCCACCACGCTCTGCGAACGCCCGTCAACTTGCCGTTGACCTGCGACGGTGCAGTGTGCTCAGACGCACATCGGGCCGGACGCACACGTGGTGCGGCCGGCCCGATGCGGAGGAGCGGGGAGTGAGTGGTGGGGCTCAGGCGACGATCAGATAGATGCCGTAGGCCACCGCCGCGGCGCACAGTCCGAAGCAGACGTACGCGCCGGCGCGGGCCAGCACGAGCGATCCGCCGGCCGATCCGCCCGGTGCGGCCGGTTCCGGCTGCTTGGAGAGGCCGACGATCCCGAGGGTGAAGAGCCCCACGAGCGCGACGGTGGCGACGAGGGAGACGCCGAAGACGGTGCCGAGGGCTGCCCAGTCGATGTTCATGTGGATCTGTCCTTACCGGAGGCTCTTGGGGTCCCTAGACCGTGGCAGGTCGGGCCGGGTCGGTGACCGGTCCGGCCGGGGCCGGGATGGTGGCCGTGAGGTCGTGGGCCCGGGCAGCCGCCGTGGGCGGCGGGCTGACGGCCGCGATGGCGGTGGTGACGACGCCCGCGGGCTCGTCGTCACCGGCCGCCGCGCCCTCGTCCTGGCCGCCGGGTGCGACATCGTCGTGCCCGACGGGCCTGCGGCGCGACAGCATCCAGATCGCACCGGAGCCGGCGATCAGCAGCGCCGCGACGACCACGACACCCCAGGTGCCCTGCTTGGTGAGGAACTCCGCGCCCGCGCCGACCAGACCGGCGGCCGGCAGGGTCAGACCCCAGGCGACGAACATCCGCGTGGCGGTGGACCAGCGGACCACGCCGCCCTTGCGGCCGAGGCCCGCGCCCATGACGGCACCGGAGCACGACTGGGTGGTGGAGAGGGAGAAGCCGAGGTGCGAGGAGGCCAGGATGACGGTGGCCGCACTGGTCTGGGCGGCGAAGCCCTGCGGCGGCTTCAGCTCCGTCAGGCCGCTGCCCATGGTGCGGATGATGCGCCAGCCGCCCAGGTAGGTGCCGAGTGCGATGGCGAGGCCGGCGCACACGATGACCCAGACCGGCGGGTTGGAGCCGGGGGAGAGGACGCCGCCGGTGACCAGGGCGAGCGTGATGATGCCCATGGTCTTCTGCGCGTCGTTGGTGCCGTGCGCGAGTGACACGAGCCCGGCCGAGGCGATCTGACCGGCGCGGTACCCCTTGGCGGTGGCCTTCTCCTGGGCGCCGCCGGTGACCTTCCCGCCGATGCGGTACGTCAGCTTGGTGGCCAGCAGCGCGGCCAGACCGGCGACGACCGGTGCGGCGACCGCGGGGAGCAGCACCTTGGTGACGACGGTGCCGCCGTCGACCGACGACCAGCCGGCGGACATCACCGCGGCGCCGATCAGGCCGCCGAACAGTGCGTGGGAGGAGCTGGACGGCAGACCGACCAGCCAGGTCAGCAGATTCCACAGGATGGCGCCGACGAGCGCCGCGAAGATGACCTCGGTTCTGAGTCCGTCTTCGTTGATGATCCCGCCGGAGATCGTCTTGGCGACCTCCACCGACAGGAACGCGCCTACGAGGTTGAGAACGGCGGACATGGCCACCGCTGTCTTGGGTTTGAGTGCGCCGGTCGAGATGGTCGTGGCCATCGCGTTGGCGGTGTCGTGGAAACCGTTCGTGAAATCGAACACTAGAGCTGTCACGATCACAATCGCGAGCAGCAGCGTGATGTGTTCCATTTACCCAGGCAATCGTTCGACGTCAGTGGCACGTGGACCGTAGGCAATCCGGGTGAACGGAAGATGAACTGAGCGGGGCGTTGCGGTGACTCCAACCGGAGTGCCGCCGCCCTTTTCGCCCGCCGCGCGACGGTGGGGTTCCGGCGCAGGCCGGTGTGGGCCCGGAATCCGGCGTTCGGGCGGGCCTGCGGGGGAGGGGTGGCAGCGGGCCGCTCATCCGTTGAAAGGATCTTCGAATGAGCAGCGAGTGGCGGGATTCGATCGAACGGGCCTGGGATGCGGTCGTCGCCACCGCCCGCAGGACGGCCTCCGACGGGCTGGTCGTGGGGACCTCGGGCAACGTCTCGGCGCGGGTCGGCGAGACCGTGCTGGTCACCCCGAGCGGAGTGCCGTACGACCGGCTCCGCCCCGAGGATCTGGTCGGCGTCGATCTGGAGGGCAACCAGGTCCTCGGTGACATGGTCCCCACCAGCGAACTCCCGCTCCATCTCGCGGTGTACCGGAACACCGACGCGGCCGCCGTCGTGCACACCCACGCGGTGCACGCCACGGCCGTCTCCACGCTCGTCGCCGAGGTGCCGTCGGTCCACTACGCCGCCGCGATGCTGGGCGGCCCTGTCCGGGTCGCCGCCTATGCCCGCTACGGCACCGACGAACTGGCCGGAAACATGCTCGCCGCCCTGCGCGACCGCACCGGCTGCCTGCTGGGCAACCACGGCACGGTCACCTACGGCGCCACCCTCGACGAGGCGTACGACCGGACCGCCCAGCTCGAATGGCTGTGCCGCCTCTGGCTCACCGCGAGCTCCGTACCCGGCCGCACCCCGGCCCTGCTCACGCCGGAGCAGCTGAGTGACGTCAAGGAAGCGCTGAAGGGGTACGGGCAGCAGCCGGGCCGATAGCCGACGGACGGGCGCGTCGGCCGGGCCGGGCCCCGGCGGAGGCCGCGCGGGGCGGGGGCGGGTCACCGTACGGCCCCCGCCCACTGGCCGTACGCGGCGCGGACCGTGAAGCTGAAGCCGTGCGCCTGGCTACAGCAACGGCAGCAGCCGTCACCACCATCCTCGGCGTCGGTGCGGCAGCGGTCGCGGCCGGCCGGTACGCCGGCGACGTCGCCCTCAAGGCGCCGTCCGGCCGCCCCCTCCCCGCCGACCGCAGACTGACCGTGCATGCGACGGCGGCCGGGCAGGTCACCCTGACCCGGTCCTTCACCTCGCTCCGGCCCGGCACCTACGGGCTGGTGGGCGACGACGTCCATGCCGTGGTCGGCCCGGTGATCGACCAGGCCCACCAGGCCCCCGACACCGTCGTACGCCGGCTGGAACGCGTGAACCGCGGCACCCTGCGCCCCGGCGCCAAGGTCCGCATCACGCCCGAGCTCCACAGCGGCGACCCCTCCACGGCCCTCGGCCTCGAATTCCGCGAGGTGGAGATCCCCGGCGAACTCGGCGGTCTGCCCGCCTGGTTCGTGCCCGGCTCCCGTGACACCTGGGTCATCACCGTGCACGGCATCGGCACCACCCGGGAACACCCGCTGAACCTGACGGGCTTCCTGCACGGGCAGCAGCTGCCCGTGCTCGACCTCGCCTACCGCGGGGACCCCGGAGCGCCCCGATCCCCGGACGGGCTCTCCCACCTCGGCGAGTCCGAGTGGCGGGACCTGGACGCGGCCATCCGCTTCGCCGTGCGCTACGGCGCCGAGCAAGTCGTCCTGCACGGCTGGTCCACCGGCGCCTCGATGGCCCTGCACGCCTGCGTCAACTCCGCGCTGAGGGACCGGATCTGCGGTCTCGTCCTCGACTCGCCGGTGCTGGACTGGGCCGCCACCCTGCGCGCCCTGGCCGCTGCCCGGGGAGTCCCCGCCGCCCTGCTGCCTCTCGCGGTCCGTGCCGCCCAGGGGCAGACCGGACTGCGGGGAGCCCGGCTCCTGGACGCGTCGCTGCCCGGGACCCTGCACGTCCCGACGCTGATCTTCCACGGACCCGACGACACCCTGGCCTCCTGGCAGCCGTCCCGGGAGCTCGCCGCCCGCCGCCCCGACCTGATCGCCCTGCACGCCGTACCCCAGGCTCCGCATGCGGCGATGTGGAATGCCGGCCCGGCCCGCTACGAAGAGACGCTGCGGCGCTTCCTCACGCCCCTGATGTGAGCTGATGTACCGCTTCGGCCGGTTGGTCCCGGCCGGTGCGGCCACGCCCCCGACACCGGTGATCCAGGTTCCGTTTGGGCTTTCGGGCCGTCAGAGGCAAGACTGCTCCCCGTGACGTCCCGTACCCCGCGCGACTCCAGGCTGCGACTTGTCCGCCCGCGACCCCTCGCCACGGCTCGCAAGGCCGTGACAACCCGGCGCACCAGGCCGGCGCCCCGCCCGCCCGAGGGCACCCCGCCCCGGGCGGAACTGGCCCGTCAGGCCAGGACCGCTCTGGCCGACGCCGTACGGATCGCCCGCTGGGCGGCCGACGGCGCGAGCTCCGGCACGCCTCCACTGGCCGCCCAGACCCTCGAACGGGCTGCGGCTGCGCTGGAGTTGTCCCCGGCCCAGGTCCGCTCCGGCTGGGACAGGGCCAGGCTCGCCGGACTCGTGGAGCTGCACGGCGACACCGCTCGGCCCGGCTGGCGGCTGCGCGCCTGGGACCGCGACGACTCCGCCGTGCTCCGCGGCTGGGTGGCCCTCTTCGACGCCTGGTCGCTCGTCCACCCCGCACCGCAGGGCATCGAGTCCTCCGCCGTCGCCGAGGCCGTCGAGGCCGTGCCCCAGGTGCTCTCCCTTCTCCAGCTCTCGGCGGGCCCGGTCACCGTGCCCGCCCTCCTGGACCTGCTCGGCCAGCGCGTGGCGGAGCTGCACGAGGAGCGCTGCGAGGTGCCGTACGGGCCCGAGCCGCTGCCCGCCGCCGCGCCGGCGCCGACCGCCCACCCCGCCGCGCTGGTCGCCCGCCTGCTGGACTGGGCCCTGGAGGGGCTGGCCGCCGTCGGCGCGCTCACCCTCGGCGTAGGGACCGCCACCCTGACCCCGCTCGGCAACTGGGCGGTCTGGGTCAAGCTGGAGCAGATCTGCGTCGCCGCCCAGAGCCCGGCCGGGAACATCGAGCAGTCCGCCGCCGACATGCTGCTCGGCTGCGCCCGCCTCACTCCCGGACCGGCCCGTGCCGAATACCGCGCCTGGCTGGCCGCCCGCCCCGTCGGCAGCGCCGTCGCCGAACTCCTCGGTGTGGCCCGCGGTGAGGACGCCCTGCTGCGCGGGCTCGCCTTCGAGGCGCTGCGCGTCGTCGGCGCACCGGCCGAGCCCGAGGTGCGCTCCGTCGTGACCGACCCGTCGCTGCGCCCCTACGCGCTGCTCTGGCTCGCGGAGTACGACGGGACCGACCCCGAGGACGCCCAGGAGGTCCTCAGCCGCGAGGAGGCCACCTGGCTCTGGGTCGACACCGCGGCGGCCGTCGCCGACCACGGCGAGACGGGACTGCTCGTCCGGCACCTCGACTCGGCCGTGCAGGGCACCGTCCCGGCACTGCTGGACGAGGTACGGGCCGTCGGCCACCCGCGCACCGTCCAGGTCCTGGTGGCCCTGGCCGCCGCGCACCCCGACCCCGCGCTCGCCAAAGCGGTCCGCAAGGCGGCGTTCCAAGTGCACACCGGCGGAGCCTGAACCGGGGGCTCCGCCCCCGAACCGCCGCTCCTCGACCGCCGTAGGGGCTTGCTTTCTCCCCGCTGCCGCACATCCGCGGCAGCGGGGGCGCTTTCAGCCCGCCGCGGGCAGCCGCGCCCCCTCAGCCCGACCCGGGGGCGTACGTCCCGAAGCTCCACACATTGCCCTCCGCGTCCCGCGCCATGTAGTCCCGGGAGCCGTAGTCCTGGTCGGTGGGCGGCATCAGGATCTCCACGCCGTGCTCGACCGCCCGCGCGTGGTGGGCGTCGACCTCGTCGACCACCACGTAGACGCCGGCCGGCCCCGCCCCGTGCATCGCCTTGGCGAATACGCCCTCGCGGCCCTTGGAGCCCAGCATCACCCTGCCGTTCCCGCAGGACAGCTCCGCGTGCATCACCGTGCCGTCCTCGCTCTCGTACACCGCTTCCGCGGTGAAGCCGAGGCCCTCCGTGAGCGTCTTGATCGCGGCCTTCGCGTCGTCGTACAGAATCGTCGGATAGACCGTCGGAACGCCCGCCGTTGCGTCTGTCATCGTGCTCATCCCCTTCTCGCGTCGTACCGGGCCCGCGGCGGCCCGTCTGTGATCTGCGTCTCAGTCTTCCACCGGCCACTGACAATGCTCTGCGCGACGCCGGCTGCGCACCCGGACGGTGCGACGCCGTCTCCGCGCCGTCCGGGCCGCCCGCCCAGGTCAGCGGAAGGTGTCGCAGTCGGCCATGTCGCCGCTGCGGAAGCCGGTGGTGAACCACTGCTGGCGCTGCGCTGCCGAGCCGTGCGTCCAGGACTCCGGGGTGACCCGGCCCTGGAACCTCTCCTGGATCCGGTCGTCCCCGACCGAGGCCGCCGCGTCGAGGCCGTCCCGGATGTCCGCCCGGGTGAGCTCGGTGATCAGCGGCCGGCCGGTCGACTCGGCGGGCGTGGTCGTCGCGTGGTTCGCCCAGACCCCGGCGTAGCAGTCCGCCTGCAGTTCCACCTTCACCGCATTGCTGTTCTCGCCGGTCCGCCCGTCCTGCGAGCGGGCCAGCGTTCCCATCTGGTTCTGGACGTGGTGTCCGTACTCGTGTGCGACGACGTACGCCTCGGCGAACGGCCCGCCACTGGACCCGAACTTGGTCCGCAGCTCGTCGAAGAAGCCCAGGTCCAGATAGACCTGCCGGTCACCGGGGCAGTAGAACGGCCCCACGGCCGAGGTCGCCGACCCGCAGGCCGTGTCGACCCGGTCGGTGAACAGGACCGTGCGGGCGCCCCCGTACGTGGCGTCGCGCCGCTGGAACTCCTGGCCCCAGTAGTCCTGCACGCTGTTGACCACCGCGACCGTCCGGCAGTCGTCCTTGGTGTTGGCGTCCCGGCCCGTCCGGCAGTTCTGCTCGACCTGTGCGGCCGAGGAAGCGGTCGCGGTCGTGCCCGAGTCGCCGGAGGAGAGTCCGAGCTGATCGGGACCGACCCCGAAGAGCAGTCCCAGGATCAGTGCGACGACCCCGGCGATCCCGCCGCCCACGGTGGCCCTGCCGCCCGGGATGCGGCTGCCGCGCGTGTCCTGGACCTCGGACGTGTCCAGATCGGCGTCGTCGTCGAACTGCATGCCACCACCCTCTGCTCCGCTCGCGGCTGCGGCACAGCCATGCGCCGAGTATCGGATAATTCACACCTCTATGCCCTCTTTTGCTCACGTGGTGGAGTGGGCCGGGCGCGCTGGGCGATCTTCGGCCAACCGTGGTGGGAGCGGGCGGAGAAGTGGTTGGACACCGCCAGTAGACTGGTCCTCATGGCAATTCTCCTTGTGCGTGTGCGTGAGTAACGGCGTCGAGTCGTGAATCGCTAGCCGTTCCTCCGCCGTCCATACCGCTCTGGAGTTTTTCCCTTGATCACCGCTTCCGGCATCGAGCTGCGCGCCGGCGCCCGCATGCTCATCGAATCCGCCTCCTTCCGTATCGCCAAGGGCGACCGCATCGGCCTCGTCGGCCGCAACGGGGCGGGCAAGACCACCCTCACCAAGTGCCTCGCGGGCGAGGGCACCCCGGCGGCCGGCACCATCACCCGCTCCGGCGAGGTGGGCTATCTCCCGCAGGACCCGCGCACCGGCGACCTCGACGTGCTGGCCCGCGACCGCATCCTGTCCGCACGCGGCCTCGACGAGATCCTGCGCAAGATGCGGGAGAACGAGGAGCGGATGGCGAACGGCAAGGGCGCCACCCGCGAGAAGGCGATGAAGAAGTACGAGCGCCTGGAGACGGAGTTCCTCACCAAGGGCGGATACGCGGCCGAGGCCGAGGCGGCCACCATCGCCGCGGCCCTCAGCCTTCCCGACCGGGTGCTCGCCCAGCCGCTCCACACGCTCTCCGGTGGTCAGCGCCGCCGTGTCGAGCTGGCCCGGATCCTCTTCTCGGACGCCGACACCCTGCTCCTCGACGAGCCCACCAACCACCTCGACGCCGACTCGATCGTCTGGCTGCGGGACTACCTCAAGAGCTACCGCGGCGGATTCATCGTGATCTCCCACGATGTCGAGCTGGTCGAGACGGTCGTCAACAAGGTCTTCTACCTCGACGCCAACCGCTCACAGATCGACGTCTACAACATGGGCTGGAAGCTCTACCAGCAGCAGCGCGAGGCCGACGAGAAGCGCCGCAAGCGCGAGCGTCAGAACGCCGAGAAGAAGGCCGCGACGCTCAACGCCCAGGCCGACAAGATGCGTGCCAAGGCCACCAAGACCGTGGCCGCGCAGAACATGGCCAAGCGCGCCGACCGGCTGCTCTCCGGGCTGGAGGCCGTCCGGGTCTCCGACAAGGTCGCCAAGCTGCGCTTCCCGGACCCCTCGCCGTGCGGCAAGACCCCGCTGATGGCGGAGGGCCTCTCCAAGTCCTACGGGTCGCTGGAGATCTTCACCGACGTCGACCTGGCGATCGACAAGGGCTCCCGGGTCGTCATCCTCGGCCTCAACGGTGCGGGCAAGACCACCCTGCTCCGCCTCCTCGGCGGTGCGGAGAAGCCCGACACCGGCGACATCATCGAGGGCCACGGGCTCAAGCTCGGCTACTACGCCCAGGAGCACGAGACCCTCGACCCGAACCGCACCGTCCTGGAGAACATGCGCTCCGCGGCGCCGGACCTCGACCTCGTCGCGGTCCGCAAGACCCTCGGTTCGTTCCTCTTCTCCGGTGACGACGTGGACAAGCCCGCCGGGGTCCTGTCCGGCGGCGAGAAGACCAGGCTCGCCCTGGCGACGCTGGTGGTCTCCTCCGCCAACGTGCTCCTCCTGGACGAGCCCACCAACAACCTCGACCCGGCCAGCCGCGAGGAGATCCTCGGCGCGCTGCGCACGTACAAGGGCGCGGTCGTCCTCGTCACGCACGACGAGGGCGCGGTCGAGGCGCTCCAGCCCGAGCGGATCATCCTGCTGCCGGACGGCGTCGAGGACCTGTGGGGTGCGGACTACCGGGACCTGGTCTCGCTGGCCTGACCCGGGCCGGCCGCGTGCCGGGGCCTGCCCCCGGCCGCCGGTCCTGTGTGCGGCGGCCGTGTTCCGGCTGCCGCGGCCCACTGATCCACTCGCACTGGATCATTCGGCCTACGCGTGATCCATCATCTGTGTGAGGACGTCTCGTACCTCGGCGCGGCACCCGGCAGATACCTGCCGGGTGCACGCATGAGGGGCCCCGGCCCCCGTGCGGCCCTGACCTGGCCGTTCCTCCGGCGCTGTTCCCCCACTGCCCCCACAGCCCAGCGGAATGCATGATTCCGGTCATGTCGGTGTCCTCCGGGGGCGCCGATCCGCTTGCACGGACCTTGCCGAATGGGTGGCCAGGACGGCCCCGAGGGGTGATCATGAGAGTCCAGAGCGCACTTCCCACGAGGAGGCACGGGTGGCCGAGACTCTGAAGAAGGGCAGCCGGGTAACCGGCGCCGCGCGCGACAAGCTCGCGGCAGACCTGAAGAAGAAGTACGACTCCGGTGCGAGTATCCGGGCGTTGGCCGAGGAAACGGGCCGCTCCTACGGATTCGTCCACCGGATGCTCAGCGAGTCCGGAGTGACGCTGCGGGGACGTGGCGGAGCGACACGAGGCAAGAAGGCCGCGGCGGCCTGACAGGCGTCCGCGGATCGGGCCAGGTCGCATGACCCGTCCCGGGGCTCACCGGTTTCGGCGGTGGCCACCCGGTCGATCGTGCGGTCGATCGGGTGGTTACTGTTCAGTCACTTAGCTCTGTGCTGACTGTACTGACGGCACCCCGATCCGGAGGCGCTCCATGACCTCGCTCGACACTGTGCTCGACAAGGACGGCGTACGACTCACCGTCGACGACGCGGTTGCCACGGTGACCCTCACCAATCCGGCCAAGCGCAACGCTCAGTCCCCCGCTCTGTGGCGGGCGTTGACAGAGGCCGGACGGGCTCTGCCCGGCAGTGTGCGGGTCGTCGTGCTGCGCGGCGAAGGTGTGTCCTTCTCCGCCGGCCTCGACCGCCAGGCCTTCACCCCCGAGGGGTTCGACGGTGAGCCGTCGTTCCTCGACATGGGGCGCGGCCCGGAGGCCGAGCTCGACGCGGTCATCGCCGAGTACCAGGAGGCGTTCACCTGGTGGCGCCGCAACGACATCGTGTCGATCGCGGCCGTCCAGGGACATGCCATCGGCGCGGGCTTCCAGCTCGCTCTCGCCTGCGATCTGCGGATCGTCGCCGAGGACGTGCAGTTCGCCATGCGCGAGACCAGCCTCGGGCTGGTGCCCGACCTCACCGGCACGCACCCCCTGGTGCACCTGGTGGGGTATGCGCGCGCGCTCGAAATCTGCGCCACCGGACGCTTCGTGCACGCCGCCGAGGCCGAACGCACCGGCCTGGCCAACCTCGTGGTGCCCGCCGCGGAGCTCGAAGGAGCCGCCCGCGATCTGGCCGGTGCCCTGATCGCCGCCCCGCGCGACGCCGTCATCGAGACCAAGGCCCTGCTGAGCGGCGCCGTCTCCCGTACGTACGAGGAGCAGCGCGCCGCCGAGCGTGCCGCGCAGGGCCGTCGGCTGCGTGACCTCTCGGGCACGGCCGACTGACTTCGCACCGTCACTGACGCGACACCGGGCTCCCGGGCACACTGCCGGGAGCCCGGTGCCGCATCAGCCGGCCGACGAGCCCTTCGCCCCCGGTCCCTCCGTCACCGCCGTGACCAGCACCGCGACCGGCGGATTCCCGTCCACCGCCTGCGCCACGGCCGCCCGCACCGCGCGGGCCACGTCAAGCGCCCGGTAACCGGCGTCCGTCGCCAGCTCGACCCGCACGTGGTCCGGGCCCGTGTGCACGGATGCGCCCAGCACCCGCGTCAACGTCGCGACCCCTGTCACTCCAGCGGCCGCACGACCTGCCGCGCTCTCCGGATCCGCCGGACGCACCTCGACAGGGGGCGGTTCGGCCCGTTCCGGTTCGGTGTCCAGCAACTCCGCCACCTGGACATCCACCTCGTCGACCACCAGCCCGAGCCGCCTTGCGGCAGCCGTCAGCAGAGCGGAGCGCAGCGCCGCGGCGGCGGCCGGAATCGGCTGGTGCGCCGTCGCGGCCACCATCGCCTCGATCCGCAGCGGGCCCGGTGGCAGGGCGCTCGGTGGCGGCGGCACCTGCGGGGCGGGAGCCGCCCCGGCATCGGCCACGGCGATCCGCAGCTCCAGCAGAACCGGCCCGGGACCGCCCACCGCCCGGCGCAGCACGCCGGTCGCGGCCCGTTCCGAGATCCAGGCCCCGTCCGCCGGACCACCCAGCGGGAGCAGCCGGCCCAGACCGAGCCGTTGCCGGACCGCGGCCGTCCATCCTTGGGCTCTCTGCGAGCCGTCAGCCGTCGTCATTGCCTCAGCCTGCCGCATCCACGGCGCGAGACGGGGCAAGCGCACTTAATGTGGGCAAGGAAGTCCAATCTGTCCTGAAGGGAAGAACGGCGATGACCGACACCCCACAGCGGAACCGGCCCGAGAGCCTCGACAAGGACTCGACCGGCGGCGACAGCAGGAGCAACCAGCTGACCAAGCGCGGCGGGGGAGACCCCGCCACCCGCGGCCGTACGACGATCGCCGACGGAGTCGTCGAGAAGATCGCCGGAATGGCGGCACGCGACGTGGTCGGCGTCCACGCGATGGGCAGCGGACTGTCCCGGACGTTCGGCGCGGTGCGCGACCGAGTCCCCGGCGGTTCCAAGTCCGTCACCCGGGGCGTGAAGGCCGAGGTGGGCGAGTCCCAGACGGCCCTCGATCTGGAGATCGTCGTCGACTACGGCGTGTCGATCGGCGATGTCGCCCGTGATGTACGGGAGAACGTTGTCGCGGCAGTCGAGCGGATGACGGGTCTCGAAGTCGTCGAGGTCAACATCGCGGTGAGCGATGTGAAGCTGCCCGACGAGGACGACGACGAGGACCAGCCCGAGCCACGTCTCCAGTAGTCCTCCCGTCAAAGGCAGTTGAGGAGCGCAGATGAGTATGGCTGTGGTCGGCATGGTGGCCGGCATGGCGCTCGGGTTCGCCGGGTACTTCGGCGGGTTCGGTGCCTTTCTGCTGGTGGCCGCGCTGGGGGCGATCGGCTTCATCGCCGGTCGCTTCCTCGACGGTGACCTGGAACCCGGCGACTTCTTCCGGAGTCGCGATCGCGGCGACCGACGGCGGTGACGGGGGTGTCGGGGGCGGACGGCCGGGTTGCCGCCGCGGAGCGCGGGGAGACCCGGATCGCCGACCGGGTCGTCGCGAAGATCGCCGCGCAGGCGGCGAAGGAGGCGGTCGACGAGCCCGCGAAGGACGCCGCCTCGCCGCGGGCGACGGTCACGGTGCACCGTGACACCGCTCGCGTACGGGTGACTCTGGAGCTCGGATATCCCAGTGACATCGGGCGCCAGTGCGGCGCGGTGCGTCGGCGGGTCGCCGAACGGGTAGAGGCGTTGGCGGGGATGGAGGTGCCCGAAGTGGCCGTACAGGTCGAGCGCCTGCACCCCTCAGGAGCGAGCCTCGCGGCGCAGGGGAGGATCCGATGACCGAGCCCCAGAACCCGGAACACGGCACGCAGCGTCTGCCCACCGTCGAGCCGGTGGAACACGGGGACGTGCTCGAACTCGACCAGTCGGCGTCGTCCGCGGCGTACGACCCGGTCCCGGCCAAGGAACGGAGCGAGGGCGGAGCGGGCCGCTTCTGGTCCGCCCGCCGCATTCCCGCGGGGATCACCGCCCTCGTGGTCCTGGGCGGCGCGGGACTGCTCCTCTACGACGTCGCTGCGGTCCGCGCCGACCACCCGGCGATGCGCTGGCGCCGCTCGCTGGCCCGTGAACTGGCCGAGCGGCCGCTGGACGACGTCTGGGTGCTGACGGGCGCCTCGGTCGCGGTGGCGGTCGGCCTGTGGCTGATCGTCCTCGCGCTCACGCCCGGACTGCGTGATCTGCTCCCGATGCGCCGGGACCGCCCGGGCGTACGGGCGGCCCTCGACCGGACCGCGGCGGCCATGGTCCTGCGCGACCGGGCCGTGGAGGTGTCCGGTGTGCAGTCGGTCCGGGTCCGGATGGGACGCGGCAAGGTGGGGGTGCGGGCCGTCTCGCACTTCCGTGAACTCGACGATGTACGGGCCGATCTGGACACCGTGCTCTCCACCGGCATCAGGGAACTCGGACTGGCCAGGCGGCCGAGCCTGACCGTCCACGTCCGCCGACCGGCGAAGAAGGGGTGAGCGGCGTGCTCAGGACCGTCAACCGGGTACTGCTGGGCCTGGCCGGACTGGTGCTGGTCTGTGTGGGCGGCGGGGTACTGGCCGCCGCGCTCGGGCTCTCCGTACCGTCCTGGTGGCCCTGGTACGGCAAGCACGACGTACTGCTCAGTGAGGCGGACCGGGAGCGCTGGCGCTCCGAGGGCTGGTGGTGGCCGGTGGTGATCGCGGTCCTCGCGGTCCTGGTGGTGCTCGCGCTGTGGTGGCTGCTGGCCCAGCTGCGCCGGGCCCGCCTCTCCGAAGTGCTCGTGGACAGCGGCGACGGCGAGGGCGCGCTGCTGCGCGGCCGCGCCCTGGAGGGCGTGCTCGCCGGAGAGGCGGGCGCCCTGGACGGGGTGGCCCGCGCCCAGGTCGTCCTGACCGGCAGGCGCAGCGCTCCGCAGGCCCGGATCCGGCTGCTGATGGAACCGCACGCCGCCCCCGACGAGGCGCTGGGCCGGCTCACCGACGAGGCGCTGGCCCATGCCCGGGACTCGGCCGGCCTGGCGCAACTGCCCGCCGAGGTGCGGCTGAAGGCGGTCAAGCACCGTGCGGAACGAGTGAGCTGACGCGCGGTGCACAACGCCGGAGGGGGGGGGGGCACGGGGGGGGGCGGGCCCCCCCGCCGGGGCCGGGGTGGTGAGGTGGGCGGGCGGGGGGCGCGCGGCGGGCAGGGGC
>NZ_JBEOVJ010000112.1:0-23919 GCF_040295435.1 Streptomyces sp. NPDC002809 | reverse complement strand
AGCGTCCGCATACTGGATGTATTCGGACGTTCCGACAACGCGGCGAGGTGCCGTAGCTGTCGTCGCGCGCCCGCCAGGGATTACGGGACAGCCCTCAGGTGCTTGCCGTTGTGCGTCACCGTGGTGAAGTCCTTCACCGCCGCCCAGCCCGTTCGCCGGCTTCGCCAGTACACCCGTGGACGACCAGCGGTACGCCGACGGAAGTGCACACTCGCCGTCCGTCGGCGGTTTCCCGGTCAGACCGGTTCACTTCTGGTTGCTGCCGCCGTCGCGGCGAGCAACCAGCAGTGGGAGCAGACCGCCGCCGGTGAGCTGCGGGTCTACGGCAACAAGTGCCTGGATGCCGCCGGCTCCGGCAACGGATCCTCGGTCCAGCTCTACTCCTGCTCGAACGGCAGCAACCAGCGCTGGACCCTGACCTGAAGGGCGAACCGATGACTGCCTGTGGTGCGGCTTCTCCCGCCCCTCCAGGAAGACATCGCTGATGGTCCCGGGTCGCCGCCGTGGTGCGGCAGCCCGGGGCCCTCGTGTCCGGCGCGGCTCACAGAGCCTCGACGCGGGGCGGCGCGGTCGAGGCACGCACCGCGAGTTCGGTGGCTAGTTCGATGTGGTGGGAGCCGACCTTCTCACCGTTGGCCAGCCGGAGGGCGGTACGCAGGGCCGCACCGCCCATTTCGCGTAGCGGCTGGCGCACGGCGGTCAGCGGCGGCGAGGCAATCTCGGCGAGGCTCGTATCGTCGAAGCCGACCGCACTCAGGTCTTCGGGGACGCGCAGGCCTAGGGCGCGGGCGGCCTCGATGGCGCCGACCGCGATCTCGTCGTTGCCCGCGAAGATCGCTGTCGGAGGCTCGTGCAGGCCCAGGAGCGCCGTGGGGCCGAGCGACCCGGTCTCGTACGTGAATTCCCCGGACCGGAGACAGGTGTCGGACACCTGCACCCCTTCCGCCTCCATGGCGGCACGGTAGCCGTGCATCCGTGCCTGGTTGCACACCGCCATGGCCGGTCCCCCGAGATAGGCGACATGGCGGTGGCCCAGGGAGAGCAGGTACTGGGTCGCCGCCAGGCCGCCGGCGAAATTTGTGGTCCCGACGCTGTTGACCCGGCTGTCCGGCAGGTGCAGTGGGTCCAGGACGACCAGCGGAAGCCCTGACCGGGCCAGTTCGTTCAGGTGCGCTGTGGTGTACACGCTGGTGACGGCGATGACGGCGCGGCGCCCGGAGGAGACCAGGTTCCGGGTCCAGTGCGGGGCCCTGGAAGCCTTGCTGATCACGACCGAGGCGCCCAGTTCGGCGGCTGAGTCGATGATGCCTTCCAGCGTCTCGGCCACGTACGACCCAGCACGACATGCGGGAGGCGGCCGTCGATCTCGACGCACTCCTGCCCACCGGACTGGGCCAGCTGACACGGCCCTTCGGTACGGTTCCGGTCGACCCCGCCCTGGGCGCGCTCTCCCTGGCCCGCACCCAGACCCGTATCGCCGCGACGAACCGGTTCGGCATCCCCGCTCTCGCGCATGACGAGTGTCTGGCCGGGTTCGCCGCCTGGGGGGGGCCTACCCGGTGCCTCTGTCCTGGGGCGCCACCTTCGATCCGGACACGGTGCGGCGCATACCGCCGCCATCGGCCGCGACATGCGCTCCGTCGGCGTCCACCGGGGGCCCGCACCCGTCCTGGATGTGGTGCGCGACGCGCGCTGGGGACGGGTCGAGGAGGCCATCGGCGAGGACCCGTACCTCGTCGGCACCATCGGGACGGCCTACGTGCAGGGCCTGGAGTCCGCCGGGATCGTCGCCACCCTCAAGCACTTCGCCAGCTACTCGGCCTCCCGTGCCGGCTGTAACCTCGCACCCTCCTCCGCGGGGCCTCGGGAGCGGGCCGACGTTCTGCTTCCTCCCTTCGAGACGGCGATCCGTGAGGGGGGTGCCCGGTCGGTGATGAACGCCTACACCGACACGGACGGCATACCGTCCGCGGCCGACGAGGAGCTGCTCACCGGCCCGCTGCGCACCACATGGGGCTTCGGCGGCACCGTCGTCGCCGACTACTTCGCCATCGCCTTCCTCAAGACCCTGCACGGCATCGCGGCGGACTGGGCCGGAGCAGCCGGCGCGGCGCTGCGGGCGGGCATCGATGTCGAACTGCCCGACGTCAAGGCATACGGAACCCCTCTGACCGAGGCCGTCACCGACGGCCGTCTGCCGGCGGCGCTGATCGATCGCGCCCTGCGCCGGGTACTCACCCAGAAGGTGTCGCTCGGCCTGCTCGACCCGGACTGGAACCCCGTGCCGGCGGCGCTCGACGGGGTGGATTCGGACGTCCCGGCAGCCCTGCGCGGCCGGATCCACCTGGACGGTCCGGAGAACCGGGCCGTCCACCCACACTCGGCCGGCGGAAGTCCCGGCCTGCGCGGCGAAGCCACCGCCGCTCGGAGGCAGAGCCGAGCAGCGGTGGCACCATCGCCGGGTGACCAGCTGGGCATCACTGATCGCAGGCATGACCCCGGCTGCCGGACACCCACGGGCCGGCCACGGCGAAGCCGACAACTCTTCGTCGACCCGGGCATGGAGTGCTGTCGCGAGGGTGCCCGGTTCGTCTTCACACACCGGCCCTGAGCACCCTCGCGCCATGCCCGCAGGCCGCCCTTGGGCTCATTCATCCAGCCGGGTGGTGCGCTGCGTCGCTACCTCAGCGGGAACGCCCGCGTGGTGGTCTGCTCGACCTTGTTGCCGGAGGTGTCCCATGCCTCGGCCCTGAGGCTGACGGCGCCCTTGGTGGCGGCGAGCTTCGGGTAGGTGAGAGAAGTGGAGTACACGCCCTGACGCACCTTGCGGACGGTGGCGGACTTCCAGGTCGCCCCGTCATCCGTGCTGTAGGAAAGCTTCAGCCCGGCGATGGCCGGCAGCGCATCGGTGGACGGGGCGTGGCTGACGTCGATCTCGAAGGTGTGCCGGTGTCCGGCGGGGACGGTGTTGTCCAACGCCTGCGTGCCGGCCAGGTCGTAGCCGACGAAGACCAGCGGGAGTGGGTTGCAGGGGCTGGTCGCGCCGAGCTGCGCGAGGCACGTGTACGGCAACGGTGCGGTGTCCTTGCCGTGGCCGCGCGAGCGGAAAGTCCAGACGTCCGCGTTGCCCGCGCCGCTCTGCTCCAGTCGGTAGGCCGCCTCCTCCTTCGGCAGGGTGAAGACCGGCACCCCCGGGAACGGCGACGGCGTGCGCGCCATCTCGGTGCCGTTCCTGAACAGCCGGGCATTAGCGTTGTAGTAGCCGCCCTCGCTGACCTGCTCACCCGATCCCACGGCCGAGACGTACGCGGGAACGAAGGTGTCGCCCTGGCGGCACATCACGCACTGCGTCCGCCACTGGACCCCGGTGATCGAGGGCGCCCTCTGGACGCCCGGCGTCGCCGGGGCCGGTGACCACTCCTGGGTGCTCCGGCTCGGCCGGTCGACGATCGACGAGGTTGTCTGCCAGGTGCCGTCCCCGGTGTCCACCTCGGCGATGCGCAGGGTGTCGGCGGCGAATCCTCCGAGGTACTCGGTGCGCTCGGACGGCGCTGCGAACGAGAAAGCGGCTCCGAAGGAGACGTTCTCGCGGGGCTTGAAGCTCTGCCAGTCCTCGGCGCCCATCGCCCCGGCGGGGGTCGCCGCCGAGTGGTAGCGGGCGCGCACGGTCGCCAACTGCGAGCCGGTGTAACGCTTCGTGAGACTCGGGGGGACGCGGCCGTCCTCGTAGCTCTGCAGCTGGTAGGTGTAGTCGATCTGAGGGTTGCTGGTCACCGACAGCGTCACCGGGCCGTCGGCGAGCAGCTTGCGCAGCGCGTTGCCCTCGGAATGGAGGACCTGTGCGACCGGGAGCGCCGGGGGATCGGGCTCGGTCGGCCAGACCGTGATCGGGCATCCGCCCGGGGCGGTGTCGGCGAACAGGACGACGCCGACGGCTCCGGCGTCCTTCAACTGCCGGATGCGGTCGTTGTAGATGCCACAGCCCCAGTAGGATCCGGCCGCCGGGTCGACGGTCATGATCTCGACAGCGATCTTGCCCTTGAGGTCCACCTTGGCGATCTCTTCAGGGCTCGCGAGTCCGACATAGGCCAGGCGGCGCTTCTGCGTCCCGGCCGGGAACGGTGTGTCCGCGCCGTTCGGCAGGCTCCGGCCCTTGTCGAAGTACTCGAACTGCAGCGGGTGGAGCGGGTACTTCGAGGGTGCTGTGACGCTCGCCGACAGCTGCGGGTTGGCGGCGGTGACCCGGGTCGAGAACAGCAGCCGGCCCACGGTCACCCGCTGAGTGGGCGTCACGTACACGTTGTTCATCACGCCCATGGTCGCGCCGGCCAGCATCGTGCCGTCCGTGGTGCGACGCGCGAAGGTCACTGCGCCGCGCGCATGGGACATGTCGATCGGCCGCGGCGTCTCGGGGCGCAGGCGGACGGCCTTGCGGGCGTCGAGCGTGACCTCCGCGCCCGCGTCGCCGACAGTCACCTGGGGTTCCTCCAGCAGCGACAGGGTGGAGGGGCCTCCGTCGTCGGCGTCCAGGGTCGCCAAGCCGCCGACGTCGTAGGTGCCGGGCTCGACCCGGGTCTGGTAGGTGCCGTTGGCAGGGACGGTGCCAGGAGGAGCGCCGTAGACGCCGGGGATGTCGACGGCCGCGGCCCAGGCGGAGAACTGGTGTGCCACGGCCGGTTGTCCGTGGCGGTCCAGTACGTGGATCGTGAGCGGCACCGTCTTCGGCGCGCGCTGCAGGCCGACGGGGGTGGTGACGCGGTCCCCGGACGGGTCCGTGGCGACCACGCTGCCGGAGTAGGAGCCCTGGGCGAGCCCGCCGGGTTGCACGGTGACGGTGACGTCGGCCGTGCCGCCTGCCGGGACGGTCACGGTCTGCGCGCTGAGCGTCAGGACGCCGTCCACGGCCCCGTCCGCGCCGCCGAACGTCGACGCCAGACCGAGCGTCACATCCTGGTCGCCGCCGTTGGCGTAGGTGACCTTCCGGTCCGCCGCGGCGTCGTCGTCCGCCGGGATGGCTCCGAAGTCGGCACCTGCCGTCGTGGCCGTCACCTTCTGCGCGGTGGCTCGGGCCACGTCGACACGGCCGGCGCCCTGCTCGTAGGCGGTGTAGCCGTCGTCCTTGGCGGTGCTCATCAGCGCGGACTTCAGCCGCGCCCCGCTCCAGTCGGGGTGCTCCTCGGCGAGGATCGCGGCCGCCCCGGCGACGTGCGGGGTGGCCATGGAGGTGCCGTTGAGGGTCGTGTAGTGCGGGTCGACAGGTGTGCCCAGGCTCGTCCCCGCCGCACGGGCGGCGGTGATGTTCACGCCCGGTGCGGCGATGTCCGGCTTGAGCGCTCCGTCGGTTCGCGGGCCGCGGCTGGAGAAGCTCGCCAGCTTGTCGGACTTGTCGGTGGCGGCCACTGTCAGGGCCGCGGCAGCGGCGCCGGGGGTGCCGATCGTCGTCCTGCCGGGGCCCGCATTGCCCGCCGCGATGACGAACAGCGCGCCGGTGGAGGCGCTGAGGTCGTTGACGGCCTGGGAGAGCGGGTCGGTGCCGTCGGTGGGGTCGCCGCCCAGGCTCATCGAGACGACCTTGGCGCCCGCCTCGCCGGTGGCCCACTCCATGCCGGCGATGATGTCCGACTCGGCGCCGGAGCCGGCGTTGTCGAGCACCTTTCCGACAGCCAGCCGGGCACCGGGGGCCACGCCCTTGCGTGAGCCGTTCGAGGCCGCGCCGGATCCGACGATCGTGTCGGCGACATGCGTGCCGTGCCCGTGGCCGTCGGCGACGGTCTGGCCGGCGACGAAGCTGCGGCTGGTGGCGATCTTGCCGGCCAGGTCGGGGTGGGTGGCGTCGATGCCGCTGTCGAGGACGGCGACTGTGACGCCCTCGCCGTCCCAGCCGCCCTTCCATGCCTCGGGCGCGCCGATCAGCGGCACGCTCTCGGAAAGGCTCGCCGTCACCTTCGCGTCCAGCCACACCTTCTCGACGCCGCCGGCCAGCGCCTTCGGTGCGATCCCCGAGGTGGCGCCGATCTTGCCGCGCAGCGTGGTCCAGAAGTCCTCGGCCTTGTTCTTGTCGACGGAGACTGCGGCGCCGTGGATGCTCGGCAGCGAGCGCTTCTCGGTACTGGCGGGCAGGGCCTGTGCGGTGGCCGCGACTGACGGCTGCGCCATGCCCGCCCGGTACTGGACGATCACCGGCAACTGAGCGGCCCTGCCGTCGGCGAAGTCGTTGCGGGCCAGGTACTTCACGTCGAACAGCCGGCGGTCGAGGATCCCTGCGTCGACGGCCTGTTGGGCGTCGTCGGGGATGACGAACACCCCGTCCGGCCCGGACCGGCTGCGGAAGAAGGGGATGCGGCCGTCAGGTCGGGGCGTCAGGTCGGGTGTGACGGTGTAGCGGCCGGCAGCGTCCTCGGTGAGGCGCACCGTGTCGCCGGTGATCAGCGTGACGGTCCATCGGCCGCCCACGGCGCCCGTGCCCGGCACCGCGACGACCTTTCCGTCGGCGCTCGCGGCCGTGGCCCCGGCGGCCTGTGAGGTCATCGGGGTGAGAAGCCCGGTGGCCAGTGCGGCAACGCCGACGGCAGCGAGGGTGCGGCGTCTGGGGCGGGACCGGGAGCGGTCTTTGTCTTGATGTATCAACATGGTGAGGACACGGCCTTCCTGCGTGACGGGTGGTGGAGAGGGAGCGTCAGGGGCGGGACGGGTCAGGCGTCGACCCATCCGTCGTCCGGGGCCTCGTCCGGAGCCGGCGGGTCCTGCGGCACCGGATGTGGCGGTTCGTCAGGATCCGGTGCCGTCGACTCGGCCGGGGCCTGCTCGTCCTGGGAGGGGGAATCTGGCATCGCACAAGCGTCGCGCCGTGCGTGCCTCCGGTGCTATGCGGGAAACTACGTGTTTTTGATCCGCGAGCGGCCCAGGTGGTGCGCGAGTTCGGTGCGGGAGCGCAGGCTCAACTTGCGCAGCACCACCCGAAGATGGCCCTCGACCGTGCGCGCCGAGACGAACAGCAGTTCCGCGATCTCCCGATTGGTGCGCCCGACGGCCGCCAGCTCGGCCACCTGCCGCTCACGGGGCGACAGCCCTTCGCCGTAGCCCTTCCGGCCACCACGGTGCGAGGTGCGCAGCAGGACGCCGTGACCGCGGGCGAACTGCGTGGCCCGGTCGAGGTCCCAGCGGGCGCCGAGCGATTCGTATCGGTCGAGGGCGGACCGGAGAACCGACTCGGCCCGCGAGTCCCCGACCGCGAACAGGCACGTCGCCGCCTGTTCGCGGGCCTGCGCCGCCTCGTACGGGCAGGGGATCGTGTCGTACGCCTCGGCGGCCTCGATCAGCAGGGCCTGCCCGCCCACCGCGTCGCCCGACGCGGCGGCCAGGAGCCCGCGCGCGTGTGGCAGGGCGGCAGGGGCGAGGGGCGCGTCCAGATCGCGCAGATCGTCCTCGAACCGGACCACGTGGTCGGCCGCCTCGCCCGGTCGGCCGACGGCGATCAGCGCGTCGACCAGAGCGGGCAGCGCACGCACGCCGAGTGTCTGAAGGCCCCTGCTGCGCCACACGGTGAACATGTCCGCCGTCGCGGCCAGCGCGGCCCGGGCCTTGCCACGCGTGGTGGCCAGCCGCAAGTACACGGACGCGGGTAGCGGCAGCGCATCGGCCTCGCCCGACTCGGTCAGGCGCGTGAGGCTCACCTCCAGCAGCGAATCCGCGGCCTCCGGGTCGCCGCGCACGGCGGACCCGCAGGCGTGCAGCGTCTCCAGCACGCGCCGGTGGTGGGTCAGGACCGGCTGGGTGCGCAGATCGTCGGCGATCGCGTCGTCGAGGCCCTCCCATGCACCGCTGCAGTGGGCGAGCAGCAGGGTGACGGTGCGGCCGTGAAGGCCCGCCTGCCCGTTGGGCTCGTTGCGGTCGGCGACCTCCAGGAGACGGTGCACGGTTCTGTGGTGGCCGGCGAGGCAGGCATCGGAGGCCAGCGAGTAACAGGCCCCGGCCTCCCGGGAGTCCGGGTGCACACCGGCTACGTACGTGATGACCTGCTCGGCGAGACCCGACCAGCGTGGGTCGCCCTTCGCCACCATCACCATGGCCACCTTGCCCGTGACGGAGATCGCCGAGGCCGGGTCCGCGATGGCCGAGACCTGCTCCAAGGCCCGATCCAGCCAGGTGGCGTGCTCCGCGGGTGGGACGCCATCGACCATCGGGACGCCCAGGCCCACCATCGTCCAGGCGGCGATCTCGGGGTGGTCGCCGAGATCCTCGACCGCGCGGAGGTAGGCGGCGCGCTGCTCGACGGGGTCGGCGCCCGACCGCTCGTACTGAAGGCCCATCAGAAACCACAGTTGACCGCGTTCGGACGACGGCGGGTCCTTGCTGAGGGCGCCGGCCAGCAGGTCGCCCACATCCGTGGGCTGGGTGGCGCGGGAGGCCGCATAGCCCAGCTTGACGGTGAGGGTGATCTGCCGACCGGATTCCAGCGGCGCAGTGCGCAGCACGTCCTCGAGGAGGCGGGCGGCCTCGGTGTCGTCGCCGAGGCTCGCGGCCTGTTCTGCGGCGCGTTCGGCGGCGTCCACCCACGGACCGAACTGCTCCGCCTCGCGCAGGTGGTGGGCGAGTTGGCCGAGCGGCGTGGGGGTGAGTTGGCGGACGGCGTCGGCGGCGCGGGTGTGCAGCGCCTGGCGGCGGGGCAGCGGGATCCGCTCGTAGACGGCTTGGACGGCGAGCATGTGGCGGAAGGAGATGCGGGTGCCGCGTTCCTCCAGGAGGCCGGACTCCAGCGCTTCGGTCAGGCCGTCGAGGGTGTCTGTCGGTGGGAGCGGGGCCGCGGCGGTCAGCACGGCGAGCGGCATCGGCTCCTGAAGGACCGCGGTGGTCTCGGCGACGGCGCGGGCGGCGGGGGAGAGGCGGCCGACGCGTTCGAGGACGGAGTCGCGGACGCCGGCGGGGACGTCGAGTGCGTCGAGGGCCCGGCGGGCCCAGCCGGTGCCGCGGCGGACCAGGGTGCCGCGCTCCCGCAGCAGGGCGAGGAGCTCGTGGATGGCGAAGGGCAGACCGGAGGTGCGTTCGCACAGATAGGCGGCGAACTCCTCGGACAGCGGCTGGGCGGAGTCGAGGAGGGCGGAGGCCAGGGAGCCGGTCTGGGCGACGTCGAGGGACCGCAGGTGGATGCGTGCGTGGGAGAGCGACGGGGGCAGGCGGGTGGTGGCGGCGCGCAGGGCGAGGTCGGCCTCCTCGCCGCGGTAGGTGAGGACGACGGCGAGCGAGGCGGGGAGATGGGCGAGCAGGTAGCCGAGGTAGTCGACGGTCTGCTCGTCGGCCCAGTGGGCGTCCTCGATGACCAGGACGGTCTCGCCGAGTGTGGCGAGGACGCCGGTCACCGCGCGGAAGACTCGATGGCGTTCGGCGACGCGGTCGTCCAGGGGATCGGGCGCGGGCGGGAGGCGGTCGGCTATCTCGGGGAGGAGGGGGCGAAGGACGCCGGTGATGGGGGAGAGCCGCTGCGGGTCGAGGTGGGCGCCGATGTCACGGAGGGCGTCGAGGAGAGGGCCGAGCGGGAAGGGCTCGCGGATTCGGCAGCAGAGGCCGACGAGGAGGCGGCGGCCGGCCAACGCGGGGTGCGCGGCCAGTTCGGCGACCAGCCGGGTCTTGCCGATTCCGGCCTCGCCTTCGACGACGGCGACGCCGGGAGCACGGCTCACCACGGACACCAGCCGCAGCAGTTCGTCGTCGCGGCCGACCAAAGCGGGGGTCGCGGGGGGCCGCTCGTCCCGGCCGTCGCCCGCACCGAGTCTCTGCATGGAGGAAAACGTCACCGACTCGGATTCGTCGCGTTCGCCGCCACGGGGGCCGGCAACCGTGTGTGGACCTTGCCGGCATCGCCCGTGCTGCTCTGTGCTGCGTATATACAACACGAGCAACGCGCGAACGGGAAGAGTCCGGATGCATATGCAAGGGCGGTGAGTTCGTCGTTGTCGGCCTGGGCCGGAGGGGCGGCAACCGATCTGGGCCGGGCTTGGGCAGAGGTGTCCCGGGCGCCGGGGCGCGGGTTCACCGACCCGCATCCTCCCAGGGACTCCGTCACGCCCCTCCTATCCTTGCATTTGTGCAGGTCAGGAGGGGTGCGACGATGCTATTCCTGCGGGCTTTCAGATGTCGCGGAAGATCTCGATCTGTGCACCGACCGAGTTCAGCCGCTCCGCGAGTTCCTCGTAACCGCGGTTGATCACATACACGTTGCGCAGTACGGAGGTTCCCTCGGCCGCCATCATCGCGAGCAGCACCACCACCGCCGGCCGCAGTGCGGGCGGGCACATCATCTCCGCCGCGCGCCACCGGGTCGGGCCCTCGACCAGCACCCGGTGCGGGTCCAGGAGCTGGAGGCGGCCGCCGAGGCGGTTGAGGTCGGTGAGGTAGATCGCCCGGTTGTCGTAGACCCAGTCGTGGATGAGGGTCTGGCCGTGGGCCGAGGCGGCGATGGCCGCGAAGAACGGCACGTTGTCGATGTTGAGGCCCGGGAAGGGCATCGGGTGGATCTTGTCGATGGGCGCCTCCAGTTTGGAGGGCCGGACCGTCAGGTCGACCAGGCGGGTGCGCCCGTTGTCGGCGGCGTACTCGGCGGTGCGGTCGCAGTCGACGCCCATCTCCTCCAGGACCGCGAGCTCGATCTCGAGGAACTCGATCGGTACCCGGCGGATCGTCAGCTCCGACTCCGTCACGACGGCGGCGGCGAGCAGGCTCATCGCCTCGACCGGGTCCTCGGAGGGGGAGTAGTCGACGTCCACGTCGATGGTCGGCACACCGTGCACGGTCAGCGTCGTCGTGCCGACGCCGTCCACCCGTACGCCGAGCGCCTCCAGGAAGAAGCAGAGGTCCTGGACCATGTAGTTGGAGGACGCGTTGCGGATGACGGTGGTGCCGTCGTGCCGGGCGGCGGCCAGCAGCGCGTTCTCGGTCACGGTGTCGCCGCGCTCGGTCAGCACGATGGGGCGGCCGGGGGTGACGGAGTGGTCGACCTGGGCGTGGTAGATGCCCTCGGTCGCGGCGATCTCCAGACCGAAGCGGCGCAGCGCGATCATGTGCGGCTCGATGGTGCGCGTACCGAGGTCGCAGCCGCCGGCGTACGGCAGCTTGAACCGGTCCATGCGGTGCAGCAGCGGCCCGAGGAACATGATGATCGACCGGGTCCGGCGGGCGGCGTCCGCGTCGATGGCGTCCATGTCGAGCCGGGCCGGCGGGACGATCTCCAGATCGGTGCCGTCATTGATCCAGCGGGTGCGTACGCCGATGGAGTTCAGCACCTCCAGGAGGCGGTAGACCTCCTCGATCCTGGCCACCCGGCGCAGCACCGTGCGGCCCTTGTTGAGCAGCGAGGCGCAGAGCAGCGCCACACACGCGTTCTTGCTGGTCTTGACGTCGATGGCCCCGGAGAGGCGACGCCCGCCGACGACGCGCAGGTGCATGGGACCGGCGTAGCCGAGCGACACGATTTCGCTGTCGAGTGCTTCACCGATGCGCGCAATCATCTCAAGGCTGATGTTTTGATTGCCGCGCTCGATGCGGTTCACGGCGCTCTGGCTGGTGGCGAGCGCCTCGGCGAGCTGGCTCTGTGTCCAGCCCCGGTGCTGGCGGGCGTCACGGATGAGCTTGCCGATACGTACGAGGTAGTCATCTGACATGCCGAAAGGCTATCTCAGATATGAGATGGGGCTGGTGTGGGGGTGTGGCATTCGAGTGACGGCCGAGTGCAGAGCCGCGGGAGACGGACGCGACTCGGCACGGACGCGCTGTCCACACACAGGATCCGCCCGCCGGGTCGGTTCGGCACGCGGAGTGCGTCCATCGGCACCCGGCGGGAGGCGACGAGGGCGCATCCGGCGGGAGGTGCGAGGGCTGTATCCGGCGGGAGGTGCGAGGGCCGTATCCGGCGGGAGGTGGCGAGGGGCGCATTCGGCGGGAGGTTGCGAGGGGCGCATCCCGGCGCTGCTCGGTACGGGCCGGAAACCGTGTCGACGGAGCGCACGGCGGATCGTATGGTCCTCGGCATGAAGGTGCTCTCCGTCAATATCGGCCGCCCCCGCCCCAACCCCTGGAAGGGGCTGGGCGCGACCGGGATCGACAAGCGTCCCGTCGCCGGACCGGTCGCCGTTGCCGACCCCGGGCCGAAGGGCACCGGAGCGGTCGGCCTCGCCGGTGACCGGGTCTACGACGTGCAGCATCACGGGGGCTTCGACCAGGCCGTCTACGCCTATGCCCGTGAGGATCTCGACGGCTGGGAGCCCGAGCTGGACAGGACGCTCGCGAACGGAGCCTTCGGGGAGAACCTCACGACCCTGGGTCTGGACGTCAACGGCGCCCTGATCGGGGAGCGTTGGCGGATCGGGCCGGATGTGGTCCTGGAGGTGTCGTGCCCGCGGATCCCGTGCGTCACGTTCCAGGGCCGGCTGGGGCGTGAGGGCTGGATCATGAGGTTCACGCAGGCTGCCCTGCCCGGCGCGTATCTGCGGGTGATAGAGCCGGGCGACATCCGGGCCGGCGACCCGGTCGAGATCGTGCACCGGCCCGATCACGACGTGACCGTTGCGCTCGCCTTCCGGGCCATGACTCTCGACGCCGAACTGCTGCCGCGACTGCTGGTCGCCGATGCGCTGCCGGCGGAGAGCAAGGAGATGGTCCGGCGGCGGACGTCCGCATAGGCACACCGCCGCCATCAGCGCCTTCGGTCTCGGCCGGTCTCGTCCGTGAAGTCCGCCAAGGGGGAACCACGGCGGCGGCGTCGCAGGACCGGGCACGCGTTCCCGCAAGCTCTCGCGTCGCTCGAAACAGGGGGCGGGGGGCCCGTTTCCGCGTTGCCGCCGATCGCCAACTCCCCGCTAACCGCTCAGGCGTGGGGCCCCTTCGTGTTGCCTCGATCCTCCGCCGCGCAACCGCACGCACTCGGCCCCGCTCCTTCACCCACCCCCGACTGCCGAAGGCTCTAACCTGCACGGGTGACCATCGACCTGACCTTGCTGCCGCGTGTCGCCTATCGGGGACAGGAGGTCACCGCGCCCAGGCTTCGCGGTCTTCTCGCGCTGCTCGCAGGCGACTTGGGCACGGGCTGCAGCAGCCCACGGCTCGTGCAGGGGCTGTGGCCGGACGAGTTGCCGGAGCGGCCGGGAAAGGCGGTACAGGTCCTCGTGTCCAGGGCGCGGTCGCTGCTGGGAGCCGAGGTCATAGCCAGTACGCCCACCGGATACCGGCTCGCCCTCGCCGAGGATCAGGTCGACACCTCCGCCCTGCTGCTGCACGCCGCCGCGAGCGCGTCCCGGGCCAGGGCAGGGGACCACACGGGATCGCTCGCCGCGGCCGAGGCGGGTCTCGCGCTGTGGGCCGGCACGCCCGACGGGGCGGGCGCCACCGACGACCCCGTGGCCGCGTTGCGTGCCGAGCGCGCCCCCGTCCGCGGCACGCTCGTACGCGCACAGGCGCTCGCGCTCGCCCGGCTCGGGCGGCACGCGGAGGCGGCCGGGCCGCTGGCCGCGGCCGCCTCCGAGCACTCGCGCGACGAGGAGGTGCTCGCCGAGCTGCTCCGCGGCGAGGCGGCGACGGCGGGCCCCTCCGCCGCGCTGACGCGGTACGAGGCGTACCGCAGTGAACTGCGCGACGAGCTCGGCACGGATCCGGGCGCCGGGCTCAAGGCCGTACAGCACGAGCTGCTGCGCGGCGAGGCGCCCGTGGTCAGGCACGGAGTACCGCACGAGCCGAATCCGCTCCTCGGCCGGGACGAGGACGTCGCGGCGGTGCAGCGCCTGCTGCGCACCTCTCGCACCGTCACGGTGGCCGGCCCCGGCGGCCTCGGCAAGACCCGGGTCTCGCACGCCGTCAGCCGCCGGGCCGAACAGCGCTTGGTGTACTTCGTGCCGCTCGCCGGCGTCACCGCTGACGCGGACGTGGCCACGGAGGTGGCCTCCGCGCTCGGCGCGGGCACCATGAGCGGACAGTCCGCGGCCGACCGGGTGGCCGGCATCCTCGGCGTCCTCGGCTCCGGGCCCGCGCTCCTCGTCCTCGACAACTGCGAACAGGTGGTCCGGGGCGCCGCCGACCTCGTACGCGCCCTGGTCTCGTCCTCCAAGGGAGTGCGGGTGCTCGCCACCAGCCGGGCTCCGCTGGGCCTCACATCGGAGGCGGTGTACGCGCTGCCGGAACTCGGCCCCGACACCGCGGTCGAGCTGTTCACCCAGCGGGCCCGGGCCGCCCGGAGCGGCGTGGAACTGCCGCCGGACGCGGTGGCCGAACTGTGCCGCAACCTCGAAGGGCTGCCGCTCGCGGTGGAGTTGGCCGCAGCGCGGGTGCGAGTGCTTTCGGTGCCGGAGATCGCACGCCGCCTCGGAGACAGGTTCACGCTCCTTCGCGGCGGAGCCCGGGACACCCCGGAGCGCCACCGCACCCTGCACGCGGTCGTCGACTGGAGCTGGAACCTGCTCGCGCAGGACGCCCGGGCAGCGCTGCGCATGCTGTCCGTCTTCCCCGGCGGCTTCTCCGGCGAGGCGGCGGAACACATCCTCGGCGACGACGCGCTGTTCCTGCTGGAGCAGTTGACCGATCAGTCGCTGCTCACCGTTGCCGACACCCCGGCCGGTGCGCGGTTCCGGATGCTGGAGACCGTACGGGAGTTCAGTGCGGCACGGCGCGCGGAGGCGGGCGAGGGCGACGAGGTCATCGACCGGTTCCTCACCTGGGCAAGGGACTTCGGGGCCACCCACCACGACTGGTTCTTCGGCCCGGAACCGCGGGCCGCCTGGGAGCGGATCAGGCCCGAGCAGGACAACCTCGTCCTCGCCCTGCGGCATGCCCTGGCCCGCGGGGACGCCCCCGCCCTCGCCGCCCTCACCGCGGTCCTCGCCGCCCTGTGGTCCACCGACTCCGGCTTCCCCCGCCTCGCCGCACTCGCCGCGGACACGGGCCCGATCCTTTCGCACTACCGCCCCGAACCCGCATACGTCGAAGTCGCCCGCGCCGCCGCGGTGATGTGCACGGCGGGCCTGTTCATGGCCCACGGCCCGGTCGCCGTACGCCAGCTCGTCACCCTCCGGCGACTGCCCGGCGCGCCGCCGGACACGCTCCTTCGTGCCATCGCAGCCGTGCTGAGCGCGATCCCCGAGATGGTGCCTCCCGACCACGACACGCTGCGCGGGCTCTGTGACAGCGAGCAGCCGCTGATCGCCGGCGTCGCCGAGTCCATCGCCACCTATGTCTGGGAGTACGAGCACGACATCGACCGGGCGCTCACCTCGGCCCGCCGGATACTCACCGAACTGGCCCCGGTCGAGAGTCCGTCCATGCAGCTCATGGGGCACTCCCGGCTCAGCGAGCTGTGCCTGCGGACGGGGCGGGGCGAAGAGGCGTACGAGCACCTCAGGGCGACGCTGGAGGTGGTGCCGCGGCTCGGCGACGGGCACGACTACCTCTTCATCCGCACGAGCCTCGTCCTTGCCTGCCTGCAGTGCGGCAATCCCGAGGAGGCCGAGTACTGGCTGCGGCAGGCGGAGCGTGACAACTCCCCGCGGCAGGACTCCTTCTACCGGCCCGACCTCGCCGGGAGGGCCGAGATCGCGCTCGCCCGCGGGCTGACGGAGGTCGGCCTCGGCCTGTGGCGCGGTGCCGTGGAGCGGATGCCCGAGGCCGGCCCGCTGCGGGGCGACGATCTCTGGCTCGACCCGTCGGCGCTGCACATCCAGTCGGCGGCCGTCACGGCGCACGCGTACGCCGGCCGTCTCGAACTGGTCGCGGAGCCGCTCGGCCGGCTGCGGAACGGGCTGCGGACCCTGCTGTCCGGTCCGCCCGGTTCGCCCTGGCAGCTCCCGGTGTTCGGGACGGTGCTGCACGCCCTGGGCCTGGCGGGGCTCGCATCCGACGACGACGACGATGCCACGGCCGTACGGATGCTCGCACTGGCCGAACGGCTGAGGGTGATGCGCGACTTCCAGCCGACGATGTCGGCGGACCGTGCCCGGCAGGCGGCCGGGAACGCCGACCGGGCGGCGTACGCCGACGCAGTGTCGGAGTATGCCGCCCTGGAACGTGACGAGCTGCGGGAGGCAGCCCGCGCGCTCACTTCGGGTCGCGGTTGAACTGGGCCATCGACCAGCGGTAGCCGAGCACGATCAGCGCGACGCACCAGGCGATCGCGATCCACCAGTTGTTGCCGACCGGGGTGCCGAGCAGCAGGCCTCGCAGGGTCTCGATGGCCGGGGTGAACGGCTGGTACTCGGCGATCGGCCGGAACCAGCCCGGCATCGTGCCGGCCGGGATGAAGGCGCTGGAGATGAGCGGGAGCAGGATCAGCGGCATGGCCATGTTGCTCGCCGCCTCGGCGTTCGGGCTGGCCATACCCATTCCGACCGCGATCCACGTGAGCGCCGTGGCGAACAGTGCGAGCAGCCCGACCGTCGCGAGCCACTCCAGGGCCGTGGCGTCCGTGGACCGGAAACCGATGGCCACGGCGACCGCTCCGACGAGGAGCAGACTGGCGAGCACCTGAAGCACACTGCCGACCACATGTCCGACGATCACCGAGCCGCGGTAGACCGCCATCGTGCGGAAGCGGGCGATGAGGCCCTCGGACATATCGGTGGATACGGAGACCGCAGCGCCGATCACGGTGCTCCCGATGGTCATCATCAGGATGCCGGGGACGATGTAGTCGATGTAGTCGGAGCGGTCCGAGCCGCCGATACCCGCGCTCATCACGTCGCCGAAGATGTAGACGAAGAGCAGCAGCATCATGATCGGCGTGAGCAGCAGGTTCAGGGTCATGGACGGGTAGCGCCGGGCGTGCAGGAGGTTGCGGCGCAGCATGGTGGACGAGTCGCGGACGGCGAGGGGGAGGGTACTCATCGGGCTGTCTCCTTGGGCTGGTTGGTCTGGCTCGGCACGGTGGAGCTGGTCAGGGCGAAGAACACGTCGTCGAGGTCGGGGGTGTGCACGGTCAGTTCGTCGGCCTCGATGCCGGCGGTGTCCAGCCAGTCGAGAATGGCGCGCAGCTCGCGCTGGGTGCCGCCGCTGGGAATCTGCAGTGACAGCGCCTCGTCGTCCCGGGTCGCCTCGCGCAGGGCGACAGCGGCCGTCCGGTACGCGTCAGGGTCGGCGAACCGCAGCCGCACATGCCCGCCGGGGACGAGCCGCTTCAACTCCTCGGCGCTTCCCTCGGCGGCAAGCCTGCCGTCGTTCAACACCGCGATGCGGTCGGCCAGTTCGTCGGCCTCCTCCAGATACTGGGTGGTGAGGAAGACGGTGACCCCGTCCGAGACGAGCCCGCGGATGATCTGCCACATGTTGTGCCGCGAGCGGGGGTCGAGGCCGGTCGTCGGCTCGTCGAGGAAGATGATCCGCGGGTTCCCGACCAGCGTCATGGCGAGGTCGAGGCGGCGCTTCATGCCGCCGGAGTAGCTGGAGACGGGCTTCGTCGCGGCCTCCACCAGGTCGAAGCGTTCGAGGAGTTCGGCGGCGACCCGCCGGCCCTCGCCCTTGGGCAGGTGGTGCAGGTCGGCCATGAGGAGCATGTTCTCCTCGCCGGTGATGAGCCCGTCGACGGCGGAGAACTGCCCGGTGACGCCGATCGCGGCACGCACGGCCTGCGGGTCGACGGCCAGGTCGTGGCCGCCGACGTGAATCCGGCCGGCGTCGGCGGTGACGAGGGTGGAGAGGATCTTCACGGCGGTGGTCTTGCCGGCACCGTTCGGGCCGAGCAGCGCGAAGACCGTACCGGCAGGCACCGCGAGGTCGATGCCGTCGAGGACCGTCTTGTCCCCGTAGGCCTTGCGCAGTCCCTTGGCCGAGATGGCGAGAGAGTGCGAAGTCGTTGTCGTCATGCCGAGGAGGTTGCGGCAGCGCACATTCACCGCGGTTTCACGACGGTTTCAGTGCTCTGGAACCGGGCGGCCGACGGCAACGCCCGATGATTCTCGTGCCGTTACTCCCTTGGTGCGGCCAGCGCCGCGCCTCGGATTCGGCGGACGCCGACACCGTCGCAGACTGCGGCGAAGCCCCTGGCACGGCCACCCGCGCAGCCCCGGCACAACCTCCGCGAAGAGTGTTGTCGTACCGCGGGACTGTCGTGCCTGGACGTGCCTGGAGGGGCCTGGGCGCGCCTATGCACACCTGGATGGGCCTGGACGTGCCCGGACGCCGTGGGTGGCCAAGTGGCAGAGTTCTGGGCACGATTGCCGAGCTGCTCGGCCAGTCAGGTGAGCCGGGACGCGATGGGTGGAAGCCGGCAAAGCGGGTCGGACCTACTGGAGACTTGTCGCAGTGCGGACAAGGTCGGCGACGGCCCTGGACCGGCTGTGCGGTGGCCAGGCGATCACTGTCGTGACTTTCGGCGCGTCCAGCACGGGCACGGCGGCGAGGTCCGCGTGCAGTTGGGCTCGGCACGACTCCGGTGAGACCGCGCAGGCACGGCCGAGCGCGACGAGCTGCAACAACTGCGCGTGGTCGCGGACCTGCGGGCCGGGGCCGGTCGCGTAGGTGCCGTCGGGGGCGGGCCAACGTGGCAGGGGCAGCCCCGGCAGTCCGGTGATGTCGTCCATGCGCACATGAGCCCGGACGGTGAGCGGATGCCCGGCCGGCAGAACCACGACCTGGCCCTCCGTGCCGAGCTCTTCGGTGTGGAACCCGGTCACCGAGTCGAACGGCCGGTGCAGCAGCGCCACGTCGGCCCGGCCCTCGCGCAGGAATCGTTCCTGCTCGGCCGGGCCGCACAGGATGACGTCGACGGGGACCGCGTCGGGTTCGGCAGCGTACGCGGCGAGCAGTTTCGCCAGCAGTTCGCTGGACGCGCTGGCTTTGGTGACCAGGACCAGGCCGGGACGGCCGGTCACGGACAGGGCGGCGCGGCGGGTCCGGCGCTCGGCGGCGTCGACGGCGTCGAGCGCCGCGCGGCCCTCGGTCAACAGCACCGAACCGGCGTCGGTCAGTGTGACGGCGCGGCTGGTCCGATCCAGCAGCGTTGCCCCGAGCCGGCGTTCGAGCTGCTGGATCGCCCGGGACAGCGGCGGCTGCGCGATCCCGAGCCGCTGCGCGGCGCGTCCGAAGTGCAGCTCTTCAGCGACGGCGACGAAATATCGCAGTTCCCGGGTCTCCATGCGGCCACGCTACTGCGGATTCATACCCGGAAGGTATCGCCGCCTACTCAATCGGTGTTGGACCCCGGCCGGGTACCGAGACAGCATCGTCTCCATGAGCGAACGAAAGATTGCGCTGGTCACCGGCGCGAACAAGGGAATCGGCTACGAGATCGCCGCGGGCCTGGGTGCCCTCGGCTGGAGTGTCGGCGTCGGCGCCCGCGACGATCAGCGCCGTAAGGCCGCGGTGGAGAGACTGCGCGCGGCCGGTGTCGACGCGTTCGGCGTACCGCTGGACGTGACCGACGACGCGAGCGCGACCGCCGCCGCACGGCTGATCGAGGAGCAGGCCGAGCGCCTCGACGTGCTCGTCAACAACGCCGGCATCACCGGCGGCATGCCGCAGGAGCCCACCAGGGTCGATCCCGCCACCATCCGGACGGTTGTGGAGACCAACGTGATCGGCGTCATTCGCGTCACCAACGCGATGCTGCCACTGCTGCGCCGCTCTGCCTCACCGCGGATCGTGAACATGTCCAGCAGCGTCGGCTCTCTCACCCGGCAGTCAGGAACCGCCACTGAGCAGACGGTGGGTCCGGTGGCCGCGGCGTACGCGCCGTCGAAGACGTTCCTGAACGCCATCACTCTCCAGTACGTCCGGGAACTGAGCGGCACGAACATCCTGATCAACGCCGGCTGCCCCGGCTACGTCGCGACCGACCTCAACGGCTTCCGCGGGGTTCGCACCCCCGAACAGGGCGCGGCGATCGCCATCAAACTCGCGACCCTGCCCGACGACGGCCCCACCGGCAAGTTCTTCGATGACGCCGGAGCAGTGCCCTGGTGATGCCGCCCCGGGCGGTCACCACCCGCTGAGGTGTGGTGCCTTCGGCCGCGCGTCTCGAACAGGTTCATCGACACTGGTTCGGACACGAAGGGCTGTTCACCGCAGGTTGCAAGCAGCGTGACCACTTGGTTCCAACAAGCGTGACCCGCGCGGTCCGAATCACACCCTCATGGTTCCGGCCACCGCGTTCCGTCACATCGGGTCACGCTGCTTGGCCAAGGTCGTCGCACGGGTTCACCCGCGAATCGGAATCCGGTCACGGGGTTCTGGTGACCGAAGCGTTCGGCGACGTACCTGCTGGTGCGGGCGCCGGCCAACTGGGCTGTCATCCCTGGCCTTTACGGAGTTCAGGCGCCACTGCCCATGGTTCGGGCATGCCATCACTCCGTGTCGGTCCGGACCCGCGTTCCGGCGATGTGCCGCCCGATCGCCCGAAGCCTGCCGGGGTGGACCGGGTGATCACGGCTTTGTCGTACTGGTGGGCGGCTTCTCCCCTCATCCTGCTGACTCCTGTGATCGCTTTCGCGATGGGGTTCCCGGAGGTGCGGGAGGAGTTCGGCAGGGCATTCGGGGCGGCTGCTCTGGGCAGTGCGGTGGTCGCGCCCGCCGCGGGGTCTGTGGTGGCGCTCATCGGGCACCGCCGGCAGGCCCGCCGGCGCTTCCTCGTCATGGGAGTGGTGTCCGGTGTGCCGGTCCTGTTCTTCTGGGTCTTCGGTGTGCTGCTTGCCGAGTGCCCTGATGGCCGTCACTGTTAGTCGGCATCGGATACGTAGGGTCCGGCGCCGGACTCGTGCCGGCCACCACGGACTCGTGATGCCGGCGTGTTCACGCCGGACGGCCGGCCAGGGCGGATATCGCGGTCTCCGGTGACAACTCCATGCGCGAGCCCCGGCGTCAGCGCCGAAGTGACTGTTGGGCAGTGGCCAGGGTGACATCGACGGTGTCGCTCCAGGAGCAGACTTCCAGCCAAGACAGGTAGCCGTTCTCCGCGAAGACCAGAACCTCCCCGGGGCAATCGCCGTCCTCCAGGTATATCCGGACTTCAGCTGCCACCACCGTCCCCCGGCCCGACGGCGCCGACTCCACGGAGGCGGTGTCGAGTTCGAAGCAGGCCGTGCCGCATCCGCATGTGCAGCGACCCGATACACGCAGGTGGGGAATCTGCCGACGGAGCACGGCGTGAGCCGGATCGGCCTCGTCGAGGAGGGCGGCGAGCACGAAAACCACATCGGCGGGCAGGGACTCCAGCACGCGATCACCGTATCGCCCATCCACGCCACCGCCGCCACCCCTGCCCTTCCCGCCACCCCCGCCGGGCCTCCCCTTCCCGCGGTGCGAGCCAGGCGGCGGTCAAATTGAGGGTGAGACGGGACGGGTCGGCAGTCGTCCTTGTGGACCGATCGCCGGGCCCGCGCGTCTGCTCGCGCCCGGCGACATCAACCCTTGAGCCGCGTTCCTTGATCCTTCTCGGTGGCGACGGCGGAGGCGGACAGAAGCGTCGCACCGGCGAGGCTGCCCCAGAGAGCAGTCGAACCGTGGGAGGCGAGAGAGGTGATGACCGCAGGGGAGACGGCGAGGCCGAAGCCTGTGGAGAGCTGGAAGCGGGCGAGGGCGCGTCCCAGGACATGGGCCGGGGCGAGGGCGGTGACGAGCGCGGTGGCGCTGCCGGCATAGATGATCTCGCCGATGGCGCAGACCACGGACACCATGGCGACGGCCGGGGCACTCCAGCCGTGTCCCAGCGAGGTGGCCGCGAGGAAGCCGACGTAGGACGCGGTGAGTATCACGCCGGCAAGAGCCAGGACGGCCCGCCGGGAGAAGCGGGACATCAGGACGGTGACCGGAACCTGCAAGGTGACCACCAGCACCGTGTTGGCCACGAAGATGGCCGCCGACCACACCGGTGACGCGTGCAACTGCGTCACCAGGACCAGAGGCAGCGCGATTTCGGGGACGTTGAGGCAGAAGACGTAGATCACGTTGGCCGCCAGCAGCACACGCATCCGAGGTGCGGGCCCGTCGGCCCCGTCCTCGGCCGCAATCGCGGCCGGATGCGCGTGCAGGTGAACGGACCATGCCAAGGCTGCCGCAGCGAGATAGGCGAGCCCCGTGACGGCCGCCAGCGCCTGCAGCGCGGTGGTGCCGCCCGCCAGGCATGCGGTGGCGAGGAGCGCGCCCACGCCCAGGCCGGCGTTGCGCAGGGCGCGGCCTCCCGCGAGAGCTGCGTCGCGTTCCCGGCCGTGGGCGACCGTGGCCACGAGAGCCGCATGGGCGGCCGGCCATGCCTGGTTGCCGATGCCGAGGAAGAGCGCCGCCGTCGCGAACAGCCAGACGTTCCCCGCCGGAGTGGCCAGCAGCAGCACCACGCCCAGCACCCGCACCAGCATCGACGCCGCCACGACCGTGCTGCGTGCGCCCCGGTCCAGCCAGCGGCCGACAGCGGGCATGCACGCCAGACTCACGACGACGCCCAGCGTCATGGCGATGCCGGTGGCAGGCGCGGACAGCCTCAGCACCGTCAGCCCGTAGAGAAGCAGAAAGGGCCGCAGCATGCCGGTGCCGAGCGCGTCCACAGCCAGCGCGACGGCATAGCGGGGGCCTCCGGAGGCATGGATCAGGGCGCGCGGCCGGATCTTGGTGGTGGTTGCCATGGCGTCAACGGTGGGTTCGGAGGGCGGGCCGGCCATGCCGGTTGACGGACATCGTCAATCGAGGCGTTCGTCGGCCATCCGGCCGTCGATGATGAGGGGATGACGTTGAGGATCGACATCGGCGGCCTGCCGTCCGGGCGACTGCGGTTCGCCGCCTCCCCGCTGGCCGAACTGACCGCGATGCTGCACGTGCTGGCCGAGCCCGCACATCACCCGCAGTTCGCCGGCTGGGCCGCGGACGTCTGGGCCGGGCTGCGGCCGGAACTGGCCGAGCGGCTCAGGGAGGCGGAGTTCCTCTGGCGTTCCTCACGGGCCGACTTCCTGGTCCCCGCCCGTCCCCGGCCGACCCTCGCCGAGGAGCTGGACGATGTGGACCGGATCGACGACGAAACCTATGTGACCGCCGCGCTCATCACCACGTGCGGCAGCAACCGGGTCCACTTCGCCTCGCCGTCGCCGCTCGCCGACACGACGGCGCGCGAGCGGGCCCTGGACCTCGCCCAGGCCCGCGGCGCGCTCCAAGAAGCCTTCGCGGAACGGCTGCTCGCGGACCCGGCCGCCGTGCGGGCACGGGTGCGTCACACCCTCGAACAGTGCGCCGACGCCTTCTTCGACGCCGCCTGGTCGGGCGTCGCGGTGCAACTCGCCACCGACCTGCGCCTGAAGAACGATCTGCTGAAGCGCCAGGGTGCCGGGGCGGCACTCGCGTCGGTCTCCGGCGCCGTCACCCTGGCGCCGGACGGCAACTGCATCATCGTGGACAAGCTGCAGGACAGTGCGACCTCCGCCCGCGGCACCGGGGTCACCTTCCTCCCCAGCGTCTTCGGCCGCCCGCACCTGATGGTGGTCCACGCGCCCGGGTGGCAGCCGGTGGTGCAGTACCCCGTGGCCGAGGCGAGTCCAGCAGAGCCGGTATCGCTGGAAACGGTCACGCTACGGCTGGAGGCGCTCGCGCATCCGGTGAGGCTGCGGCTGCTGCGTACCCTGGCCCGCGGTCCGCACACCACCGGTGAGCTGGCCCACGCCTGGGAGCTCTCGCCCCCGGAGGTCTCCCGCCATCTCGCTGTCCTGCGCCGCGCGGGCCTGGTCACGGCCCTGCGGCAGGGTCGCTACGTCCGTTACACCGTCGATCTGCCCGGTCTGACGGCACTGGGGACCGACCTGCTGGCGGCCGTACTGCGCTGAGCGGCTTCGGTCCGCTTGCGGAGCGGTGCGCCGACCCGTCCGTCCGGAGACGGCGCCGCCGGCGTGCTGCGCGGTCCTCGCGGGCCGGTACCGGCCCGCGCCGGGGGGGCCCCCAGGACACCCCGGTAAAGGCCCCCCGGGGCCCCCGCCCCCAAGG
>NZ_JBEOVJ010000111.1:0-24105 GCF_040295435.1 Streptomyces sp. NPDC002809 | reverse complement strand
CGAGATACGAGCCGACCTCCACCTCGGACTACTCCAACTCGCCTGCAGCATCATCTGCTTGAGACGACTCCGAACCTCATTCTGAAACCATCAGTAACAACCTCATGCGTGGCTGAGGTGAGGGCGTGATGGCCTGGCGGGTTGTCGCGCGCGTGACCACCTCTTGTCGGTGCGGTCGGAGACCAGTCCGGCCACCGCCGAGTAGCTTTCCCCGAAGTACTCGCGGCGACCGAGGTACCGCTGGAGTGTCCGCCACTGCTTGTGCTCGGCGTTGATGTGCTCGACGACGGTGGCCTTCTCGGTGTTCTGCCGCATCTTCCCCGAGACGAACGTCCGCCGTCCTGGCTTCTTCGCCCCGGGCGGCGCACCCGGACCTCGGTGCCGTACAACCTCAGTTCCACGCCTTACTGATAGTTCCAGAATGAGGCCGCGAGGCGGCGAAGGTGTGCGGGGCGCCGCCGGTTGAGGCGAGGACCTGTCGAGTCTGCCCCATGCAGTTCTGCCTCGTGGTCTGACCCACGACGGCCAGGCAGCCCCGTACAAGCTGCCCGGCCAGCCTACGCACCGGGCATAGTGTGCTCATGGATCGATTCGTGGGTCAGGGCCGCCTCGAGTGGTGGGCCAATCAATCGATTTGCCTTGAGATGTACTACATCGACATCACCGTTGCTGTCGACACGGTCGGTCAGTGGCGGGCCACCGGTCGGCATGCCAACGCCCTTAACACGACCCAACGCGAGGACTGGGAATTCCTCATGGAGATGGATCCCCACTTCTCCATTGCGATTCCCGGCGAGGACCGTGGAGAGATCATGGTGCGAGTCGTCGAGGCAGGGGATGGAACCCTCACGCTCACGGAGGCGCCGGACTGGGAAGGCTCCGTGAACGTCACCTTCGACCTCACCTGAGTGCAGCTCGCAAGGGTAGGAGACCGACTTCGCCACCCTGCCACCGACTCCGGCGTGTCACCCCTTACTGATCTTTCAGAATGAAGTTCGGAGGCGGCGCAGGCGTATGAGGTTGCAGGCCAGTTCGAGCAGGCCCTGGTGGAGATCGGCACGTCGCTCGTAGCGGATGCGGAGCCGCTTGCACTGGTGCAGCCAGGCGAAGGAGCGCTCGACCACTTAGCGTGTCTTGCCCAGTCCGGAGCTGCGGGCGATGCCGCGTCGGGCGAACATCGGCTTGATGCCGCGCCTCCACAGCAGGCGGCGGCACTTGTCGAAGGCGTAGCCCTGGCCGGCGTACAGGCGCCGCGGCTTGCCACGGGGCGTCCTCGCAGCCCCCGGACCGGCGAGAAGGTGTTCGGCAAGGGCAGGAGCCGGGTCAGCGATCCACCCGGCGAGACGATCGAGGCCCATCACACCTTCATTCGCCGCAGAGCCAATCGACCCAGCTACGAACATCAGACCCCCACCGAGGAGGAATGGGACTCCTCTCTCTCGCACTTCGAGATGCGCAAGATCTCCATCGACACCTGCACTCGCGCCTGTTCAAGCCCTTGTGTTCATGAACACGTCTTAACTGAAATGATCTTGAAGCGGCTTCTTCGCATCGCGGCCGCTGCCCGTTGGCTGAAGGTGACCATAGAGATTCTCGTGATGATGTGAGGTGCGCGTGTTGCGTGCTTTCAGGGCAGGAGGAGGACGCGGCCAAGCCGAGACCGGTCTTCGAGTAGCCGGTGTGCTGCGGCTGCCTCGGAGAGCGGGAGGCGGGCGTGCACGGCGGTGTGCAGTTGCCCGGCAGTCGAGTATTCGGCGACCTCGGTCATTTCTCGGCGGGCCTGCTCGGGGTCGGCCGCGCGCCATGCGATGAGCGAGAACCCGGCCACGGACTTCAGGGCGAAGAGGTTGGTGGCAGGCAGGCTGGTCAGCTCGCCGCTCGCAGCTCCGTAGATGACGATCCGGCCGAACGGAGCCAGTACGTCGAAGCTCCGCTGCAGGGTCTCGCCGCCGACGGAGTCGAGAACGACGTCCACGCCTCGCGGTGCGGCCTTGCGGACCTGGTCGGGCCAGTCGCTGTCCGTGTAGTCGATGGCGATGTCGGCGCCGCACTTGCGGGCGAAGTCGAGTTTGGCCGGTGAGCCGACGGTGGCGATGACCGTGCCTGCGCCGAGCAGTCTGGCGAGTTGTACGGCGAGGTGGCCGATGCCGCCGGCCGCGGCATGGATCAGTACCGTCTCACCCGGCGCAAGCCGGCCGGTACGCAGGGTCCGGAGTGCAACCGGGGCGCCCATAGGCAGCATGCTGGCTGCCCCGAGGTCGAGTCCGTCGGGTACCGGGGCGAGCCATTGCGCGTCGGCGACGATGTAGTCGGCGAACGCGTCCTCGGCCAGCCCTGCGACTCGTCGGCCGACCTGCTGCGTGTCGACGCCAAGTCCGACGGCTTCGACGGTGCCCACCACGTCGCCGGTGAGTTTGCCGGGCAGGGGACGCTGGAAGATCGCCCCGCTGGACGGCCCGCGCCGGAACTTGGTGTCGACGAAGTTGGCCCCGATCGCCTCGGCCCGGATGAGCACCTGGCCCGGCCCCGGCGTGGGGATTTCGGCCTCCTCGATCGTGAGGACGCCCGGATCGCCGTATTCGTAGTAGCGGACTCGTCGCATGATGACTCTCCTGAGGGGCCAACGAGCAAGGGGTGCCACCGCCGGCAGCTAAAGTGGACTTCCGGTCAGCTTCGGCGACCGTACTGGACCGTCAGTCCAGTTGTCCATGCAGGGGGAGGACTCGATGACAGAAGGCCGCCGCGAACGTGCCGACGCGGCACGAAATCGGCACGCGATCCTGCTGGCGACCGAGGAACTCCTGGCGCGGCACCGGCCCGAGCAGATCTCGATGGAACAAGTCGCCGCCGCAGCCGGCGTCGGCAAGGGAACGGTCTTCCACCGCTTCGGCAACCGCATGGGCCTTATGTGGGCGCTGATGGCAGAACGGGCCCTTGCCCTGCACGAAGCCGTCACGACAGGGCCACCGCCTTTGGGCCCGGGTGCCCCTTCACGAGAGCGCCTCCTCGCCTTCCTCGACGCCGTCGTTGGCGTGGTCGCCCGCAACAAGGGGCTCCTGGCCGCGCTCGGCCACGCCGTGACGACAGCCCACAAGCCCGAAGAGGACCCGCGCAGCGCGCACCCCGTCTACCAGTTCTGGCACGACCACATCACCTCGCTGATCAGCCAGGAGCGTTCGGACCTGGACGCCGAACTCATGGCCCATATCCTGCTCGCCACCCTGCACAGCGATCCGATCCTGCGCCTGCTGGAGCAGGGCGACGCCCAGCGCCTCGCCGATTCGCTGCGCACCCTGGCGACCGCCTTGCTCAACGCCTCGGCGGGCGGAACCGAGCCGAGGAACGAAGGCCGCCCCAACACCCCACCGCCGTGAGTATCCAGCGGCGCGCCGACCGCGCTTCGCGAGCCGAAGGCCGGCGAGCCTCATTCCATCGACACGGATTGAAGTAGGTTGCGGCAGGTTGAAGCCGCTGCGCTGTTCAGCCATCCCTGTCAGGCCCGACTCTCCGAGGAGGTCAGCCAGGCGGCAGAGGGCGGCCCTGCGCTTCGCTGTCCGGTGATCAGAATCCCGTCGGCGCTCAGTCCCCGGAGTCCGTGCTGCATCGTCCGGCATCGCGGCGGAAGTCGGGCATGCCGAGGTGAACGGAGGAGGGCTGTCCTGCACGGTCGCGCATGGCCTCCACTCCGGCTTCTGCGCGGCCGGCCCTGGTGGTCTCGAATGACAGGCTTCCTGAGACGAACTCGGCATGACTTGGAGTGAGACAGCCTGAAGAGCACCAGTTCAGAGCAATGCTCCATCACCTGGATCGCGAGATCCTGGAGCCGGCCAGTCAGGTCGGTGCGCCTTGAGGTAGGCGCAACCTGACAGCCGCCCGCACTTCGACCTGTGACTGAGCATTCCAGGGACTGGCTCATAAGTGGATCAAGGTCTGCCACCCACCGCGTCCCCCCAGCGCCGTTCGACGTGGAATCACTGATCCCGGAACTCACGGGCCTCGGCCGGAAGACCACCCTGCTGTATCCACGAAGTGGCGAACCCGGCATGCGGGACAGTTCCATCGGCGGGCCCCTGCTATGGCCGGCCGCTGAGCCGTGGCCTCTGTGTACCGAACCAGGGCACTGGAGGCCGCTGAGGACTCCCACCGAGGTCGTGGGACCTGAGCCAGTGGCGATGGTGCCAGTCGTACAGCTCTATGCACGGGATGTGCCTGAGCTTCCGTTCCCGGCAGGCACGGACGTGCTGCAGGTCGTGTGGTGCCCCCTGATCCACAATGACGAGGCCGGAACTGCACTGCCCAAGGTGTACTGGCGTAGCGAGCAGACAGCCACAGCGGATCAGGTGTTGACGGACCCGCCGGTACCGTACGAATACGAAGAGGAGTTCGTACCCCGACCGTGCGTGGTGACGCCGACGCGAGTGGTGGAGTACCCGAATAGGGACCTGCCTGGAGACCTGGCCCAGAGCCTGAGCCAACGGTTCGATGAGATCGAGGAGGCGTTCGGCTTCTCGTACTACGAGATGGCCACCACCGTCCAGAGCAAGGCCGGAGGGTACCCAGGTTGGCTTCAGCAGGCCGACTGGCCGGACTGCCGCTGCGGCCGGCGCATGGACCACCTGGTCAGCATCACTGCCTCGGAACCGGTCGAAGGGCGCTGGTTCCCGCTCGACGAACAGGGAGCAGAGAGCTCAGACCCCGGCAAGTGGACCGAGACGGACCACGTGATCGGCGACAGCATCGGCCACGGGATGGACATGGGCGATCTCGGCGGTGTGTACCTCTTTGTCTGCCCTGACTGCCCCGACATGCCGTACGCACACCGCTACGACTGCTGAGCAGCCTCCGCCCGGGAAACGATCAGTAGGCAGAGGTGGGAAGCGATCTTCAGCGGTTCAGGACGCCACTGGTCAGGCCCTCTCGTGAACACCCCACAGGCCCCGGAACGCTCAGCCGCAGATCGTGTGACCGAGCGCGGTACTTGGCCCCGACGGACAACTGCGATGTACAGAACGCCGGCAGGTGTGCGCGTGTCACCGTCGCGGGTCGGCCACTCGTCGTTCAGGCCGGCGGGGCCCAAGGGTCGTCGTACGGTTCGGGCTCTTCCGGGTGGAGCATGTGGCGGACGCAGCGTAGGACCCCCGGTTCACCGCATCCGGCGGCCGTCATCCAGGGCAGGGCGTCCATGGCGCGGGCGCGTTCTTCGGTGGCCAGAGCGCTGAGGGTGGACTGGAGGGCGTCGGAGGCGGGTTCGTCGGTGAGGCAGAGCCAGCCGATCGCGGCGGCGAGGCGGACTTCGGGAGGCTGTGTCCGGTCCTGACACAGCTTGCCGATCCTCGCGGTGTCCGGACGGTGCGGGTTGGCGCGTGTGATCTCTGCGGTGGCGAGAACCAGCGCGGCCAAGGCCATGGGGTCCTGATCCTTGGCGAACCGGGTGGCGAAAGCGCTTCGGACCGTACGGCCAGGGTCGGCCGCGGTGGCGAGGGCATAGGAGGCCTCGATCCGCATGGCGGGGTCGGACTCGTCGAGGAGAGGCAGGAGCACTGAGGTTCCGGCGGTGATCGCGGCCCGGGCTGCGGCCACCGACCAGCCCGCCGGGTAGCCGGTCACCTCGACGCCGTAGTCGTCGAGGGCGTCGTTCAGGGGGCCGGAGCGGTGGAGGAGGAGTTCGTCGCGGGAGGCGGTTCCGAAGTGGCGGGCGCGGGCCGGGGCGGCGAGACCGCCAAGAGCGTCAGCGCGGTGTGGATGGTGGGGGTCGGTGGCGATCCGGATCAGGAACGGTACGGCGAGAGCTGCGGCCGCCCGGCTGTCGTCGGCGCACATGCCGATCAGTACTTCCATCGCGTTGCGTGCGGTCCCGTCGGCGGTGTGCAGCTGCCGAACGGCATCTCGGACCTCCTCCCCGTGAGGGAAGTTCCCCCACGGAAGGTCGTCGAGGACAGCTCCGTCACTGGTCTCGGGCCGGATTGCCACCGTCACAACCCGCACGTCGAACGGGCCTCCCGCGAACGCGGCCGGATCAGCCCCGTCCGCCAGAGCCCGGCACATCGCGAACGTCGGATCGGTCCGCCAGTCCCCCACACCACACCGCCCCACCGTCGAATCCGCAGAGATTCGATCATGCGCCATCCGGACGGCTCGAATCCACCTGTCAGGCAGGGTGCAGCACGCTGCAGACAATCGTGATCCCCGAAGAGCCACGCTCTGCGGCGATCGCGTGGGCAAACTATCGCGCCCCGCGACGCGAGAAGGTCTCCGCGCTGATGCTGAGCGGGCCGCCCCCAAGCGATTGGGCGATCTCGGGCGCGAGGTCGAACGCGGCCCACTTCCACTCGTCCGCATCGTCCTCGGATTCCAGCGCGGGGTCCCATACGGGCTGGAGGCCAAACTCCCCTCTGCGCGTCCGCTCACGCGTCAGGGGGATCGTCCAGGGGCAGCAGTTCGTCTTCGCCTTCGCCGGTCTCGCAGTAGCGTCGGATCACCGTGTTGTGTTCGGCGACGAGCCGAGCGGAGCCGTCGCCCTGGGCGCCGTAGTAGTACGCCTGGGCCCTCCCGCCGGATCCGCTGAAGGAGGGGTGCGAGGTCCTCCTCGAACTCCTTGCCATGAATCGTCAAGGCATCCTGCGCCTGCTGGGGCCCCTGCCGGTGCGGGCCGTCCGGGCCGTCCGGGCCGTCGAAGGCGTGGTGGACGTGCACATGGATCCTCATGAGAATCCGCCCGGCGTCTCTGCGTAGGCATTCCGCTACCCCGAGCGGTGGCACCGCTTTCCCCGGGTGCATCGGTCTCGTCCCTGACACAATGGCTGGAAGAAGGGCAGAGCGCCTCCCGACCTCCAGGGACTGCAGATGTCCGACGTCTCGACCACCTCGACAGACACGCCGATCCGCGTCTTCCTTCTCGATGATCATGAAGTGGTCCGCCGTGGACTCCGCGACCTCTTGGACTCGGAGTCCGGACTGGAGGTCGTCGGCGAGGCGGCCACCGCCGACCAGGCCCTGGCTCGCGGGCCGGCACTCAGGCCCGATGTAGCCGTGCTCGACGTCCGGCTGTCCGACGGTGACGGCATCACTGTGTGCCGGGAGTTGCGCTCACGCATGCCGGAACTGGCCTGTCTGATGCTGACGTCCTTCGACGACGAGGATGCGCTGCTCGATGCGATCATGGCGGGTGCCGCCGGGTACGTGCTCAAGCAGATCAACGGTTCGGACCTGGTGGCTGCCGTCCGGACGGTGGCGAAGGGCCAGTCGATGCTGGACCCAGCGACCACGGCCCGGCTCCTGCACGCCGTGCGCGGTCCCGAGGCAGGCAGTCCCCCGCGGGACGGGAGACTTTCGGCGCTTTCGGAGCGGGAGCGTTCCGTTCTCGAGCTGATCGGCGAGGGCCTCACCAACCGGCAGATCGCCAAGCGCCTGTACCTGTCCGAGAAGACCGTCAAGAATCACATCTCCCGGCTTCTCGGGAAGCTAGGGGTGGAACGCCGGGTGCAGGCGGCCGTCATCGCCGCGGAGGCTCGAGAGCACACGGAACAGGAGAAGTGAAAGGTCCACCCATCCGTGAGCTCTTCAGTCGTCCTCCGCGAGGAGCGGGACCCGCCACTCCAGTTCGGTGCCGCCGTGAGGCTTTGGGCGTGTGCTGACGGACAGGGTCCCGCCGAGTCGTTCCGCTCGCTCGGCCAGATTCCGCAGGCCACTGCGACGGATTCCTTCCGGCAGACCGACACCGTCATCGATGACGGTCACCACCAGCAGGCCGGCGTCGGCGACGACCGCCGCCTCTACCTGCGTCGCCCGCGCGTGGCGGGCCACATTGCTCAGCGCCTCCCCGATGACGGCAATCACCTGATCCGCCACTCCTTCGGGCACGTCCGTGTCGATCAGGCCCTCCATCCGCAGTGCGGGCGTGAACCCCAGCGCAGGCGTGGCGTTGTCCACCGCCTGGAGGACTCTGGACCTGAGCTTCGGCGGGCTCTCCGCTGTGTCGTGCTCTCGGAGACCGAAGATGGTCGTGCGAATGATCTTGATGGTTGCATCGAGATCATCGATGGCTCGGTTCAGCCGCTCGGCGCCTTCGGGGTGCTCGATGAAAGGGCGCGCGCTCTGCAGCGTCATGCCTGTCGCGAACAGTCGCTGGATGGCGAGGTCATGAAGATCTCGGGCGATCCGGTCGCGGTCCTCCAGGAGACTCATCTGACGCTCGGGTCCGGCACGTCACCCCACTCGATGTGGCCGGGGCCGCGGAAGAGGAGTGCCTTCATGATGTGGCCTGCTTCCTGTCTCTCGTCCACGAGGTCACAGCCAGGTTCGCCCCCGGCTCGGTGAACCGCATGGGCCGGTCGGTCCCCAGGAGGGTCCCTGGCGGGCCCGTCCGGCTTCCTTCACCCGGTGCGATCGTGGAAGTGCCCACTCATGGCAAGGGGGCAAGGGGTGACCATGTCCGAAGCGACTCCGCGGCTCGCCCGCACCGGCCCCCGACCCGCGCTGCTCACCTTCCTGGGCGCCGTGGGCACCGTGACCGGAAGCAAGTTCCTCGTCGAGAGCGACCGCTCCCGCATCCTCGTGGACTGCGGCCTCTTCCAGGGTTTCGCAGACCTGCGACGGCGCAACCGGGAGAAGTTCGCCCGGGACGCTCGGGACATCCACGCCGTGGTCGTGACACACGCGCACCTGGACCACCGCGGCTACCTGCCGAGGCTCGTCCGGCAGGGATTCCGGGGACCGATTCTCATGAGTGCCGACACCGCCCGGCTCGCAGAGATCGTCCTGCGTGACAGCGCCCGCCTCCAGATGGAAGCCGCCCAGCGCGCGAATGAGCACGGCTGGTCCAAGCACCACCCGGCAGAGCCCTTGTACGACGACGCCGACGTGGAGAAGACCCTGACGTACTTCGACCCCGTACCTGTCGGCAGCGAGACCGAGATCGAGGCCGGTACCCGCGTGACGCTGCACCGCGCAGGTCATATCCTCGGCGCCGCGTGGGCGCATCTCACCATGGAGGACGGGCACAGTCTCGCCGTCTCCGGCGACCTCGGCCGCCCGGGGCACCCTCTCCTCCTGCCGCCGGAACCGTTCTCGGGTGCCGACGTACTGCTGGTGGAGTCCACCTACGGCGACCGCCGCCATGATCAGGAGCGCGGCCGGTCAGACCTCTCCTCAGTGATCGAGCGCACCGTGTCCCGGGGAGGCACCGCCGTCATTCCCGCCTTCGCGATCGACCGCACGGAGGTGGTCCTGCACGAACTGGCCGGGCTGCGGAACAGCGGAGTACTGCCGGCATCCGTGCCCGTCTACGTCGACAGCCCCATGGCCCTGGCAGCCCTCGACGTGTACAGGGACGCGCTGCGCGGCCGCTCCCCCGAATTGCGGCCCGAGGTCCTCGATCAGGGGCCGAACGCGCTGAGCCCGGACCCCTTCCTGGCGGCCAGGTCGGTGCAGGAGTCCATCGCCAGCAACCGGTCGCGGGGCCCGTGCGTCATCGTCTCCTCGGCAGGCATGGCAACGGGCGGCCGCGTCCTGCACCATCTGCACCGCCTCCTGCCCGATCCCCGCAACAGCGTGGTCATCGTGGGCTTCGCCGCTGCCGGAACCCGCGCGAGAGACCTGGTGGACGGCGTCCGCGCCCTCAAGATGTTCGGTGAATACATACCTGTACGCGCCGAGGTGGCCGACGTACCACACTTCTCCGCGCACGCCGACGCAGGCCAGATTCTGGACTGGCTCCGCGACGCCCCGCCTCCGCACACCACCTATCTGGTTCACGGCGAGGAGGCATCGTCGGCGGCGCTGCGTGCCCGCATCGAGCGCGAGCTGGGGTGGACTGCCGTCGTCCCGCGCTCCGGCGAGGCGGTGCTGATCCGATGACCGACCGTCTCCGTCTCCGTTCCCGTCCCCGTCCCCGTCCCCGTCCCCGTCGCACTATCCGTCGAATCCGGCGACTCCCCTGAGGACATGATCATGACCCCACGCCCCTACAACGTCGCCGACGTCATGACGAAGAAGGTCGTGGCGGTTGCACCAGGAGCCGGTTTCAAGGAGATCATCGAGGCCATGGACCGGTGGAAGGTCACTGCCCTTCCCGTTCTCGAAGGAGAGCGCCGTGTCATCGGGGTGGTGTCGGAAGCGGACCTGCTCCCCAAGGAGGAGTTCCACGAGAGGAGTCCCGGTCTCGTCGAACAGATGCGCCGCCTGGGAGACACAGGGAAGGCCGGCTCACAGTGCGCCGGAGACCTGATGACCAGTCCAGCCGTCACCGTCGCCCCGAACGCCCTTCTGCCGCAGGCCGCACGACTCATGGCAACCCACCACATCAAACGCCTCCCTGTCGTCGACATGGGCGCGCTGGCCGGCATCGTGAGCAGGTCCGATCTGCTGAAGGTGTTCCTCAGGCCGGATTCCGAACTCGCCGACGACATCCGGCACCAGGTCGTCGAGCGCCTCTTCCCCCTGCCGTCGGCCACCGTGCGGGTAGACGTCACCGACGGAGTCGCGACCCTGTCCGGCGAGGTGCACGACGAAACTCTCGTACCGGTGGCCGCCCAGCTGGCACACGCTGTCGAGGGCATCGTGGACGTGCGGTGCGAACTCACCGTTACCGAACCTCTCTGAAGCGCTTCGCCGATGACTGCGACGCCGCGCGCGTCGCAGTTCGTCCGTGCCCCGGACAGGAACGGGAAGGCCGCGATGAGGACGACGACTTCCAAGGGGAGGGAGGCGGTGCCGAAGAGGGACTGCGGTGGGGGTACGTGGACGAGTGCGGCCGGGAAGGCGAGCTCGAAAGCAATGCCTGCCGGCAGTAGTGGGTTGAGTGGTGAACAGCCCGATGTCGCGCAGGGCGGCATGGTCGGTGCGGGCTGCGATGCGTGACCAGTTCCCGCACAGAAGAGGAGTGTGCCTTGGCCCGCACTTCGTTGGGGCCAAGGCCAGCAAGGCGCCGGGCCGCCTCCCGTGCCGACAGCCCGGCGGGGCGGTGGCCGGTTCGCGGCGCGACCGTGGCACGGGCTCGCCCGGATCGAAATCCGGGGCGAGCCCGGGACCCGAGGTGTCCCCGCTCGGGACAGACTCAGTCATCGTCGTGTCCGGGTTCGCGACGCAGCCGACCGGTCCATACCGGCTCGACCTCTTCCCACTCCCGCTCCCACGCAACGAGGCGACGGCCCATTGCCCGCCGGCGCACCAACAGGACGGCGAGGGCCACGGTCAGTCCTACGGCGCCGGCAGCCCCGACACCGACAGCCATGGAGATGAACACCCGCTGGGACACGCTCGCCGGGGACTGGGCCTGGTACGTGCCCGCGTCGTTCACCCAGATGGCCACCTCATGGCCCTTGGGGGTACCCGCCCGGACATGAATGCTCCCGCTTCGCGGGACGTGACCGGGGTACTGCCACGAAGCCGGCGCAGTGGACACGGACGTCGCCCCGTAGCGGGTCGCCAGGGCGAAGCCGGCCCTGTCGGTCGTGGTGGCGACGACCCGATGCCGGTGCGCGGCCACTTCCGAGTCCGTCCGGGCAGCGGCCTTCCACACAGCTCCTGCGCTCATCGCGCCGCAGATGAGTGCGATCACCACGGCAATGACCAGCGCGAGGCGTCGGAAGGACTTCGTCCCGGAAAGGCCTCCGACGGGATCCTGGGAATCGTCGCTGGCCATATCGCGCCTCCATAGCCGAAAGGGTGAGGCCGGGCATCTTTCAACGAAGTCAGGTGAGTTCGTCGGCGATGTGGCGACCCCGTTCCTGAATGCGTTCGGGATTTCGGAAGTCACCGCCCTTTCCATGGCGGACCAGCGCCCGGGCGACCCTGCCGGGGGTCTCAGCAGCGAGCACCCCACCGAAGGTGATGTGCTCCTGCGCGTCGAGCCTCTTCATGCAGCGGGCCACGCCATGCACGGGGGGTATGTCACGCTGCTCGGCGGAGCTGTCGACGGGGCCACTGCTGAAGAGCCGGACGGAGCGATGCCGGAGCTGCTCCGCTTCGCGCCGGGCGCACCGGGTCGCATTGCCGTTCCAGCGCCCGGCGTACAAGGCGCCGCCGAGCACGACAGCGTCGTGCCGCTCACGTCGCTGACGGCGTCGGCCGACACGACGTCCGTGTCGAAGCCGTGCCCCCGCAGAGTCTTCCCGAGCTCGTCCGCGATCCCCGCGGTCGCTCCGTGCGTGCGCCCGTACGCGACCAGTACGCGCTTCGACGTCATGGGGCCGCCTCCTCGTCCCGGTCGTTGCCGCGCTTCACCGGGATGCTGTGCTCGCCCTCCTCCGACCGGTCCAACAGCGCGGCGCGAACGGTGAGGACACCGTCCGTGTACGAGGCGTCGACCTTGTCCGGCCGGATCGTGCCGGGGAGACGCACCGTCCGCCGGAAGGATCCGTAGCGGAACTCGGAGTGCTCCTTCTCCTCTCGCGACTCGGCATGGTCCGCATGCACGGTGATGAGGTTGTCGTCGACCGTGACACGTATGTCCGACTCCTTTTCCATGCCCGGCAGTTGAGCACGCAGGACGTATTCGCCCCCTTGGTTCGACACCTCGATCGGGATGGAGTGAGCAGCTGAACCGGGACGCCAGCCGGGAAGCCCGGGAAATTCGCTCCCGAACCAGTCCACGAGATCGGGGAGGAAACTGCGCCTGTGTTCAGCCTTCGCGCGTGTCATCATGTGCTCCTTTCCGGGACTCGGCACGTGCCCCGTGCTGTTTCACCGTGGCGGGACTGCCGGGCGCCACCGAGATCGAGTCGACGCCGGGCTCTGCCAGAACTCTGGTGAACTCGGTTTCTTCCCTGGGCCGTTGACCGCACAACCCGACGTGGCGATTCGCTGCGTGGGCGCGCGTGACGAGACTTGTGATGCTGCGGGTGACTGCTGGATCGCTCTCGTCGAGGAGTGCCCCGAGGGTCTCGGAGTCCCGGTCGACGCCAAGGGCCGGCTGGGTCAGGTCGTCGCCTCCGACGGAGAAGCCGTCGGAGTATCAGCGCGTGGATCGCCGACCCGACCTCGTTGAGCGGAACTCCCCCTTGCAGGCAACCGGTCTGTTCCGCGATCGGCGCACGCAGTCCGCCGACAGTCAGCAGGTCTTCACAAGCCTGGGCTGTCGTGGCGAAGCCGGGTGGCACCCGCATCCCGGCGGCACCGAGATGTGCGGTGAGCTCGCCCAGCGAGGCATTGTTCCCTCCCGCTCCGCCGACGTCCTGACGGCCGAGCTCGGTGAACGGTATGACGTGTCGACGTCGTGTCATGACAGCCTCCGTGCGTCGTGCAGTTCCGGCCCGGAAAGCGGATATCAGTAGGGCAGCGGGCGACCGGACGGGGTGCGCAGATCGAGCGGCGAGGGCTTGCGCGGACACTGCCGCCTTGCCGAGATCCGGATACGTTCCATGAGTTTCACCTCCTCGAAGATGTGGACCGGCCTGTCGCGGTATCCACTGCCCCGACGGTGTCGAAGCGCCGCCGGGGTGAGCCGGACGGGCCTGTGGCAATGCTGCGGGTGGTGCGGAGCGCCGTTCGTATCGGAGCCGTCACGGTTCATCGCCCGCCAACACGAAGTCGGGGGGAATGATCGCGACGGGGCAGTGACTGTGATGGAGCAGCGCATGGCTGGTACGCCCCAACGCCGGTCCCGCCCGGAACACCCGATGCCTGGTGCCCATGACCAGCAGGTCGGTGCAGGCCGTGGCGTCGACGAGAACACCGGGGACGCTCGTTCCTGTCTCGACGTGATGGGTGACGGTGAGGCCGGGGCAGCGCGCCCGGATGCGGTCGGCCATGGCGGACACCTCGTGCGCCCTCTGCTCGGCGATCCCGCCGACGTCTTCAAGCATGGTGGTGACGCTGCCGACGTGGGCCAGCACGTTGCACACGCTCAGCAGCCGCAGTGACGTCCTGCGGACCTGCGCCTCGGCGGCGGCAACTGTCAGCCAGTCCAGATCGGAGGCGCCGTACACAGCCGCTGTGATCACTCCCGTCTCGGCCCTGTCCAGCGCGCCTCGTACGACGATCACCGGCACTCTGGTCCGCGCGGCCACGCCCAGGCCTACGGAGCCGAGCAGCAAAGCACCGAACCCGCCCAGCCCTCTGCTCCCCACAGCGATCGTTCCCCGGTTCCCCGCAGCCGCGTACAGACCGGCCACCGGCTCCTGCCGGCTGAGCTCCTTCGTCACGGTCAGGCCGGGAAAGCGTTCCACCACGGCATCGGCTGTGCCGGCCAGCAGGTCGCGTGCCGTCTCGCGCAGCGCCTGGATGGTGTCAGCTGACGAGAGGATGGCGCGCCGGTCGGTATCGGTGGCATGGACGATGTACAGGGGCCGCCCACGAAGGTCCGCTTCCGCGGCCGCCCACAGGGCAGCCGTCCGTGCTTGGGCGGATGCGTCTATGCCGACGACAACGGCCCCGAGTTCCAGGGGAAGGGCAGAGTCGCTGGTCATGGCTCCTCCTCGGGAGTCGCCCATGGCTACGATTCCACGGTCGCACCGGCCGGCAGCTCACGAGGAGGGGCCCTTCGGCCCCGATCGAGACCTGTCGGCCCTCCCCGTACCGGAAGGGCCGAAGGGAGGCTGGAAGCGTGGTTCCCATCCGGAAGCTGGGCCGAGGAGGCCCTGTCATGAATCGGCACGTCACCATCGGGGTGGACGGCTCGCCCGAAAGTGTTGCGGCAGCGCGATGGGCTGCCAGGCGGGCCGGGTAACAGGGCGTTCCGCTGCCCCCGCGGTGGCGCCCTTCTTGTCGTCGGACGCCGCAACCGGGGCGGAGCCACGGGATCTCACCTGGGCCACCTCGCGCAGGCCGCGATCCGTCACAGCGGCGCTGCCGTCGCGGTCGTCCCGCACGAGTGGGGGCGCTCGGGCCGGGCGCTGGCGTGCCCCGAAATCAGCCGTCGTCGCCTGGTGCACCGGGCACGACGATCTTGCGCCCGGTGACACGTCGGGGTGACAGCACCATGACGTGCTCGCGTCCCTCCCCCGCCCACGGTGCCGAATATGCCGACGCCCTGAGCCGACGCGCCTCGTCCTCGTCCGTCACCACGCGCACGGGTCCGACGAGCAGCACACTCCAGCCCCTGCTGAAGGCGTCGTCGATGTGATCGGCCTCGAAGGCGATCTCTGTGCCGTCGGCGGCGGCGAGCGGGGAGTGCTCGGCAGTGCTGAACATGACCTCACCGTCCAGCACCTGGTAGTTCAGCGGCAGCACGACCGGGCCGTCCCCACTGGCCAGCGCCACTCTCCCCACGCCATGGTCGCCGAGCAACGCCCAGGACTCGGATTCGTCCAGTTCCACCATCCGGGGTTGTTGTGCCGCTTTCGCGAGCCCGGTCGGCAGATCCTCCGTCCCGCCCGTCAGCTCCTCGACGGTGGTTTCGAGAGCGTTGGCCAGCCGGAGCAGAAAGCCGATGCCGGGCGACGCCGCCGGCTGCTCCTCCACGTACTCGATGTAGCCAGGTGCGGCAGCTGCCCTCAGCGCCACTTCCTGCCGGGAAAGACCGAGCTGCTTGCGACGCGTGGCCGCGCGACGGCCGACATCACCTCGCGCCGGACGCGGTGGTGCGGGCATCATCGGGCTCCCTGTTCGTCGAGGCACGTCGTACGTGGCCAACGCTAGCGAGGGCCGGTGCGGGGCGCAGCACGGGAGCGACGTCGCCGGCGATCGCCGCCGGGCTCGAGGGCCTCGGAAGGGGCCGGCCGCGCGGGGCGGCAGCGGTCAGGCCAGGGTGAGGAAGAGCTTCTCCAGTTCCGCCTCGTTCATGGCGGGGGTGCCGCCGTGCTCGGGGGCGGTCAGGCATTCACGCATGCGCCCGGCGATGATCTTGAACCCGGCACGGTCCAGTGCGCGACTGACGGCGGCGAGCTGAGTCACCACGTCTCGGCAGTCGCGGCCTTCCTCCACCATCGCGATGACTCCCGCCAGTTGTCCCTGTGCACGGCGCAGGCGGTTGAGTACGGCGCGGGCGGAGGCTTCGTCCTCGGCGGTCGGGGCGGTCGGAGCGGTCGGCCTGGTTTCCGGGGCCGGGTTCGGCCGGTTCGGGGTCATCCGTTGAGGTCCTTGGCGAGTTGGGCGAGCGCGCTGTCCAGTCCGTGGGTGGCCTCGTTCGCGACCGAAACCAGAGTGTCGAGGCCGGTCAGCGTGACCATGGTGGCGGGGTCCAGTGCCTGCACCACCGTTTTCGATCCCTCGGCGCGGATCACCACGTTGCAGGGCAGCAGGAGTCCGATGCCCCGGTCGGCGTCGAGAGCCCGCTCCGCCAGCTGCGGGTTGCAGACCCCCAGGATCAGGTAGTCCTCCATCTCCCGGCCGCGCTTGGCCTTGAGGGTCGCGGCCATGTCGATCTCGGTGAGCACTCCGAAACCCTGTGCGGCAAGCGCTTGCCGGGCGGCTGCCACGGTGCGGGCGAAGTCGGCGTGGACGCGCACGGTTCGGTCGTATCCCATGATCTTCCTTCCTGACTCTGGACGAACAGCACAATTCACCTTCCAATATACCCCCCGGGGTACTCTGTTACGGTGGACTCAATACCCAGGGGGGTATTTATTTGAGGAAGTGAGCGGAACATGTTCTTCGTCGACACCATCGAGCTCGAAGGCCTGGGAAACCGGCACTACCTGGCCGGGGGTGCCCGGACGGCGGTCGCGGTGGACCCGCCGCGTGACATCGACCGGGTGATCGCGGCGGCCGCGCGGCGCGGGGTGCGCATCACGCACGTGGTGGAGACGCACATCCACAACGACTACGTGACGGGCGGGCTGGAACTGGCCCGGCTGACCGGCGCCGCCTACCTGGTGCCTGCCGCCGCCCAAGTCTCCTTCGCCCGCGTCCCTGTGAGCGACGGCGACGTGATCGAGGTCGACCGGGAACTGTCCGTGCGGGCCGTGGCCACTCCCGGCCACACCCCTCACCACACCGCGTACGTCCTTCAGGACGGCGGGACGCCGGTCGTCGCATTCACCGGCGGTTCCCTCCTCATCGGCACCGTGGGCCGCCCCGACCTGGTCGAACCCCGACTCACCGAACGCCTCGCCCGCGCCCAGCACGCCTCCGCGCACCGACTGGCCGCAGAGCTTCCCGACGCGACCTCGGTCCTGCCCACCCACGGGTTCGGCAGCTTCTGCTCGTCCGGCCAGGCCGAGGGCGACGCGAGCACCATCGGCAGGGAGAAGGCCGTGAACGCCGCCCTGGCCCAGGACGTCGACTCCTTCGTCACCGGTCTGCTGGCCGGTCTGGAGGACGTTCCCGCCTACTACGCGCACATGGGCCCGGCCAACTCGGCCGGACCGGACCCCGTCGATCTGACCTCCCCCCGGCGTGCGGACGCCGACGAGATCACCATCCGGCTCGCGGCGGGTGAGTGGGTCGTGGACCTGCGCAACCGTGTCGCGTTCGCCGAGGGGCACGTCGCCGGCTCGTTCAACTTCGAGGCCGAAGGCAAGCTCGCCACCTACCTGGCGTGGCTGATCCCCTGGGGCAAGCCCGTCACCCTGCTCGCCGAGTCCCCCCGGCAGCTCGCCGAAGCCCAGCGTGAACTGGTCCGGGTGGGAATCGACCGCCCCGCAGCCGCCGCGACCGGCGCCCCGTCCGACTGGCTGCGCCCCGGCGACACCCCGGCCTCGTTCCGCCGCGCGGCCTTCGCCGACCTGGCCGCCGAGCTCTCCGAAGCAGAGGATCTGCCGGTCGTCCTGGACGTCCGCCGCGACTCCGAGCGCGCCGACGGTTACATCGAGGGCTCGGTCCACATTCCCGTGCACGCGCTGCACAAGCGGATCGACGAAGTACCTGCCGGCGAAGTGTGGGTGCACTGCGCCGGCGGCATGCGGGCCGGAATCGCCGCCTCCTTGCTGGACGCGGCCGGGCGCGACGTGGTCGCCGTCGACGACGGCTTCGACCAGGCCGCAAACGCCGGTCTCACCGTCCGCACCGCCGCCTGAACCCCTATCGGCACCGAGAGGAGCCCCGCCATGTCCATTGTCCGTCCCGATCCCAGCCCCGGTCGCCTCGGCGTCGTGGAGGCCCACCGCATGCTCCAGGAAGCCACCGCCGTCCTGCTGGACGTGCGCGAGACCGCGGAATGGCAGGCCGGTCACGCCCCCGGCGCCCAGCATCTGCCGATGTCCCAGCTGGCGGCCGGCGCGCAGGTTCCGAGCCCGCCCGCAGACTCGCGCCTTGTACTGATCTGCCGCTCCGGGAAACGCTCCCGGACCGCCGCCCTCCTGCTGCGTGAGCGGGGCACGGACGCGGTCGACGTCGCCGGCGGAATGGAGGAGTGGGTCCGACAGTCTCTGCCCATTCAGGACGCTGCCGGGGCAGCGGGAACCGTCATATGAGCGTGCTCATCCTCGCCCTGGTGGCAGGAGCGGTGGTCGGGCTGGCCCTGGGCGGGCTCGGCGGGGGCGGCAGCGTGCTGGCCGTGCCCGCACTGATCTACCTCCTCGGCTTCAGCCCCGTCGCCGCCACCACCGCGAGCCTGATCATCGTCGCCGCGACTTCCATCAGCTCCCTGGCCGCACACGCCCGGGACGGCAACGTCCGTTGGCGGGCCGGGCTGCTGTTCGCCGCCGCCGGCATCGGTCCCGCCATGCTCGGCGGTCTCGCGGCCGGCCGGATACCGGCCGCTGTCCTGACCGTTGCGTTCTCGGTGATCGCCGCACTCGCGGCCTGGCGGATGCTCCGCCCCAGCCGTCCCGCACCGGACCGTCCCGTACGGCCGGCCAGGGCAGCAGGGGCCGGGGCCGCGCTGGGCGCCGTCACCGGCGTCCTCGGCGTCGGCGGAGGCTTCCTCGCCGTGCCCGCCCTTGTCGGAGTCCTCGGCCTGCGCATGAAAGCCGCTGTCGGCACCAGCCTCCTGGTCATCATCATCAACTCACTCGCCGCTCTGGCCACCCGCACCGGCACCGCCGACGGCCTCGACTGGGCCGTCATCGCCCCCTTCACCGGAGCCGCGATCCTCGGGGCCTGGGACGGCAAACGTCTCGCGACGAGGATCTCCGGCAACCGCCTGCAGCACGTCTTCGCCTACGTCCTGCTCGCAGTCGCTGCCTTCATGCTCCTCGACAGCCTCATCTGATCCAGCCCCACCCGAACCGAAGGACTCACACACCATGAACTCGACTCTCACCACCAGCGCCGTCCGTGAGCGCCTGCACACCCTGGTCGTCATCGACGTACGCACCCCCGGCGAATACGCCGGCGGGCACCTGCCCGGCGCCCACAACATCCCCCTCGACCACCTCGAACACGCACTGCCCGCTCTGCGCGAAGCAGCCGCCCGCAGCGACCTCCTCGTCGTCTGCGCCTCCGGCACCCGCTCGCAGCACGCCGGCACCACGTTGTCCCGCAGCGGCATACCCGCCGCCAGCCTCGAAGGCGGGACGGCCGCATGGGCCTCGGCAGGAGAGGAACTGCACCGACCGGCCACCACCTCAGCGCCCAAATGGGCCATGGACCGCCAGGTCCGTCTGACCGCAGGATCCGTCGTCCTGCTCGGGCTGCTCCTCGGCCAAGTGCTGCACCCCGCCTTCCAGCTCCTCTCCGCAGGCATCGCCGCCGGCCTCGTCTACTCCGCCCTCTCCAACAGCTGCACCATGGCCACCCTGCTCGGGAAGCTTCCCTACAACCGCACCGACCGCGCCGACCTCGACAACACCCTCGCCGCCCTGCGAAGCATGAACTGACCGTGATGCGTGCAAGGGCAGCTCACAGCGACGCCCTCTCCAACGGAAGCCGATGCGGCCCCCTCCCGCTCACGTCTCTCCCAGCTGGTCGGCCCCGGGACCGCAGAACGACCGGTGTGTCTCCTGATCGAGGGAGATGGATTCGATGACCAGTGAGAACGTGACCCAGGCCAAGTCCGTCGAGCAGTCCGCGGCGGCACCGTCGCAGTCCTGTGGACAACCGTCCGACCGACAGGCCGGTGGGCCGGGCTCAGGCGGAGTGCCTTCAGCAGACCGGCGAGAGCGGGCTGCACCAGCAGTTGCCCAAGCGGCTTCTTGATCCCGCTCTCGAGGGCGGGACCGCCGATCGTCTCGGCAGGCAGGCACGACCCGTCCGCGAAGAACGGCGGCAACCTACGGCATCGGGATCTACGAGCGGCCGAGCGGCTGCTTGAAGGGCCATGTGCCGGGGCGCTTCTGGGCTCCCAGGGCCGTGGTGTCAGTGGTTCATGCAAGGGTGCCCCACATGGAACCTTCTGGCGTGATCGAGGCATTGTGGGATCGAATCCAGGCACGCGATTGGTCAGGTGTCGCCGACTTGGTCGCAGAAGACGTCGTGGTCGAGTGGCCGGTCAGTGCGGAGCGCATCGTCGGCAACAAGAACTTCGTCGCGGTGAACAGCGAATACCCGGGGGGCTGGTCGATTCGGGTGCTGCGGATCGTGGCCGAGGGCAGCGAGGTGGTCTCCGAAGTCGAGGTGCCGCATGACGAGTTCGGCGTGTTCCGCGTGGCCTCGTTCTGGACCGTCCAGCAGGGACGGATCGTGCGTGGCGTGGAGTACTGGACGAGTGCCGGGGCTGATCCGCGCCCTGATTGGCGGGCGTCTCTGACTGAGCCGATGTGAGACGGTTGCCGCTCGCAGCGACGTCCCGGCTGACTTGGTCGTGCCGCAGCAAGGACCATGCGGGACAGGTGAGTTGTGAAGCTCACCTGGGCCCGCTCGGTCTGCTCCCGTCCTGCTCTGTCTGATGTCTCCCGCGCACACTGCGGCAAGTTGTTCGCCGAACTCGCCGCAGTGTGGGAGGCCGCGTGGCAGTGCGGACTTCGCGAAGCCCGAGGTGGGGAACGCCGCAGGGCGGCCCGGTGCCGGGCGCAGGCCGAAGCCGGTCTTCTGCGATCGGCTGCTGCTTGCCCCGGTACACCTGCGCCATCAACTGCCGCACGACGTCCTGGCCGAGCCATACGGCGTCGACCGCTCGACCGTCTCGACGGCGATTCGTCAGGTACGGCCGTTGCTTGCGGCCCGGAGCTTCGCAGTGCCTCACAGGCCTGGAGTGCGGCTACACGCACGGAGAACAACCCTCGGCGTCGGCCGGGCGGTGCTGTTGTGGGCGCGCGAGCGGGGTAGCGAACGCGATTCCGTCGAGTTCAAGTCAGCTTGACCATCAAGTGGACACGGACCCGCAACACGACATGGCGCCAGTTGCCCCGCTCCGACGCCGTTCGTCACTACGCCGACCCGCGGAAGCTCCTTACCGACCGCTCGACCCAGCTGGCCCGGAGCATCGAGAACGGGCGACCGGATACTCGCAGTTGACGGTGTTGGCAGGTAGGCATTCGAGGCCTACCATCCGAAGACCTCGCCATGCTCCACGTTGTCTTCGCCGCGCCCTGTCTGACCACGTTCTGCCGTCTCAATGAACTCGGTCCGGAAGCCGTCGGCCAACGCCTTGAGCCGGATCCGGCGGTGATCGAGTGCCGGGCACCCAGCCGTGTTCACCGATTAGCGGCCAGCACCGCCGCGAGGCCCTCTTGCAGGTCTTTGACGAAATACTCGGGGACCTCCAGCGACGGGAAATGTCCCCCGGTTTCGGGTGACCTCCAGCGGACGATCTGGCGGTAGCGCTCCTGCGCCCAGGTGCGCGGGCTCTTCTCGATGTCGCGGGGGTACATAGTGATCGCTGACGGGACGTCGACCCGGAGTTCGGGGTCGAGCGAGTTGTGGCTCTCGTAGTAGATGCGGGCCGCCGATGCACCGGTCCGCGTCAGCCAATACAGGGTGACGTCGTCAAGAATGCGGTCCCTGGAAATCGTCTCGAACGGGCTGTCTTCGGTGTCTGACCACTCGGCGAACTTGTCGAGGATCCAGGCAAGAAGCCCGACCGGCGAGTCGACGAGTGAGTAGCCGATGGTCTGCGGCCGGGTCGCCTGCTGCTTCGCGTACGCCGCGCGGTGGTGCCAGAAATCGCGGGTTTCCTCGGTCCAGTGGCGCTCGAGCGCCGTCAGCCCGTCGGTCGTCAACCCGGGCGGCGCCTCCGCGAACGTGGTGTGGATGCCGAGAACGTGCGCCGGGAACCTGCCGCCGAGGACCGTGGTGATATTGCCTCCCCAGTCACCGCCATGGGCTACGAACTTGCTGTAGCCGAGCCTTCCCATCAGTTCGACCCAAGCGGCCGCGATCTTTTCGGTACCCCACCCGGTGGTGGCCGGCTTGTCGCTGTATCCGAAGCCCGGCAGCGACGGGACCACGACGTGGAACGCCGGCGCGTCCGAATCCTTCGGATCCGCCAGCTCCTCCACTACATCGGTGAACTCGGCAATGCTGCCCGGCCAACCGTGCGTCAAGATCAGAGGAGTGGCATCCGCGCGCGCAGATCGGCGGTGCAGGAAGTGGATTCCCAGACCGTCAATGGTCGTGCGGAACTGGCCGATCCGGTCAAGGCGCTCTTCGAAAGACCGCCAGTCGTACCCGGTGCGCCAGTAGTTCACAACATCGACGAGGTCGGCGAGAGGAACGCCCTGCTCCCACCGGCGAGAACCGGGCGCGGCGCCACTGACCGTCTCAGCCTCCGGCAGTCGCGCCGCGGCCAGTCGCACGCGCAGATCGTCGAGGTCGGCGTCAGCTGCGTGGGCTTCAAATGCTTGTACGTCGCTGGTCGGACGGGGCATGAGACCTCCTGGCTTCGCGGAACCGGCTAAGACGGTTCTAACAGTCTCCGAGCCATGTCGCAACCAGCTAAGGTGGTTCCATGCGTGCTGGCTTCCCTGACTTCCGCCTCGGTTCGGTGCTGGCGACCAGCTTCACGGGGACTCTGTCGGAGCGTCATGGCGACGCCGTGGAGCGCATTCCCGTGCCGCAGCGACTCCTCGACTGGCTGGCCGTGTACGGCCTCTCCGTGGACTCCTGCACCACCGCCCAGCTCGACCTCGCCCGGGAACTGAGGGAGTCGATTCACGCCGCCGCGACAGCAGCCGCGATCCAGGACGCTCTCCCTGCACCTGCCGTCCACTTCATCAATGACTGCAGTGCTCAGGGTCGGGCCGCCGCCATCCTGACGCTCGAGGGCAAGCGGCAATGGCAGCTCAGCTCGGCTTCCTGCGTGGAAGACGCCCTCAGCGTGATCGCCGCCGACGCGATCAGCATCATCTCGGGCGAAAGAGACGGAAAACTGGCCCTGTGCGCTTCACCGACCTGCCAAGCCGCCTTCTTCGACACCAGCCAAAGTCGCACCCGCAGATGGTGCGACATGAACACGTGCGGCAATCGTCAGAAGAAAGCGCGCTTCAATGCCAACCAGCGCAAAAACCCCAGATAGGCGGAGTGATCGTTACCTCGGTGCACCCGTGTGGGGCCTACGCCTACGACACATCTGTCGCGTTGGCTGCAGTCCAACGGCACCACTGAGAGCCATTCACCGCATTCGATCAACGCCCTCGATCGGTACGTCAACATTTGCTGATGAGCCGGCCACCGCTCACATCACAGCGATCGCGTCCCGCCCAACGCTCATCGAGGCCACCCGGAGCCAAGCCGTCGACAGCGACATGCTGACCCCAGCCACTCCTGCCAACGTCGGACCGGCTCACCACGAGGGTTGAACTGGCGCAGCCAGGCGAAGGCGCGCTCGACCACTCAACGGACATTGCCCAACCCAGAACCGTGGGCGACGCCGCGTCGGGCGATCACCGGCTTGATCCCGCCCGTCCAGCAGGTCCGCTCGCCGCAACTCGGCCAGTAGGGCAGCGTGCGGACGGGGCCACACACCGGCCTCGGTCCAGTCCCGCAGCCGACGCCACGCCGTCACTCCGGAGCAGCCGCAGCCTCGGCCGGAACGTCCCGCCAGGCAACACCGGTCCGCAGCACGTACATCACAGCCACGAGCACCGCCCGGTCCGGCACGCGCGGAGCTCAGCGCACCCGTCCACGCGGCTTCAGAGGCACAGCGGGCAGTGCGGGAGCCCGGAGGGGTGCACCGTCATAGCCACGTACGGTGCCGAACCGATCACCGTTCATCCAGCCCTCCCGGGCCTGCATGATCTCGTCCTGGGTTCTGCCCACGAAGTTCCACCACATCTCACACAGCTTCGGCGATTTAGCAGGTCAGACGTATCTAAGAGGATGTCTCACGTGGTGAGTTTCGCGAGCCTCTTGTAGCAGGTGAGGGCTGCTGCGAGGCCGAGGAAGGCGAGGAAGTGGCTGCCTTTTCGC
>NZ_JBEOVJ010000110.1:0-24193 GCF_040295435.1 Streptomyces sp. NPDC002809 | reverse complement strand
GCCGCCCCGGGCGTCGGGCAGCACGGACAGGCCGTGCGCCTCGGTCCTCGCGTCCCGCACGGCGGACAGGCCACGGTCGAGGCGATCGTCACCCTCGGCGAGGATCGCCGCACCCTCCTCCGCCTCCGGGATGGACAGCGAGAGCGGCGGGGCGATGCGCAGCACGCTGGTGCTGTGGCCACCTCCCTTGCCGAGGAGCAGGCCGCCCTCCCGGGCCGCCTCCAGCACCGCCGCGGCCGCCTCGGGGTTCGCCTCGTCCGTGCCCGGCTTCACCAGTTCGATGCCGATCATCAGGCCGCGCCCGCGCACCTCCCGTACGCACTCCGAGCCTGCGCCGATCGCACGCAGTCGCTCGATGAGCAGACCGCCGACGCGGCGGGCGTTGCCCTGGAGGTCGTGTTCGAGGAGGTACGAGAGGTTGGCGAGACCTGCGGCCATCGTGACCGGAGAGCCGCCGAACGTCGAAATGGAGTTGGCGTCAAGGCAGTTCATGACGTCCGCCCGGGCCACGACACCACCGATCGACATGCCGTTGCCGATGCCCTTGGCGAACGTGAGAATGTCCGGCGGTCCGTTCCGGCCGTGCGCCTGCCAGCCCCAGAAGTGTTCGCCGGAGCGCCCCCAGCCGGTCTGCACCTCGTCGGAGATCCAGAGGATGCCGTGCCGGTTCAGGACTTCGCGGAACGCCGCGTACAGGCCGTCGGGGGGTGAGGTGAACCCGCCCACGCCCTGAATGGGTTCGGCGATCAGCGCGGCGGGCGCCCGGGTGTGGCCTAGCAGGTCCTCCAGGTCCGCGACACAGGCGGCGATGAACTCCCCGTCGCCCAGGTGCGCGTACGGTCCGCGGGTGCGGACACCTCCGTGCACGTACAGCGTCTGGAGCGGCGACAGACTGGTGGGCGACCAGGCGTTGTTGCCGGTGATGGAGACCGCGGAGAAGGACCTGCCGTGGTAGCTGTTGCGCATCGCGAGGATCTGGTTCGACCTGCGGTACGTGGTGGCGAGCAGCAGCGCCGTGTCGTTGGCCTCGGTGCCGGAGGTCGTGAAGAAGACCCGGGCGTCCGGGATGCCGGAGAGCGTGGCGACGCGCTCGGCGAGTTCGACCATGGGCCGGTTCAGATAGAGCGTGGAGGAGTGGATGATCCGCCCGGCCTGCTCACTGACCGCCTTGGTGACCTCGGGCAGTGCGTGGGCGGTCATCGTGGTGAGGATGCCGCCGAAGAAGTCGAGGTAGCGGTTGCCGTCCGCGTCCCAGACATGACGGCCCTCGCCGTGGGTGATCTCCAACGGGTGCCGGTAGTAGAGCGCCAGCCACTCGGGACTGACGGCTAGGTGCCGGTGGTGCAGACTGCTCACGGCTCCACCAGTCCCTCGTACGCGTCGGGGCGGCGGTCCCGGTAGAAGGCCCACTGCTGACGGACCTCCTCGATAAGCCCGAAGTCCAGGTCCCGGACGAGGAGTTCCTCCGCCTTGTCGCTGGCGACCTCACCGACGAACTGGCCCCGCGGGTCGACGAAGTAGCTGGTTCCGTAGAAGTCGTTGTCGCCGTACTCCTCCTGGCCGACCCGGTTGATCGCGGCGATGAAGTACTCGTTGGCGACGGCGGAGGCGGGCTGTTCCAGCTGCCAGAGGTAGCTGGAGAGACCGCGCGAGGTCGCGGACGGGTTGTAGACCAACTGGGCTCCGTTGAGTCCGAGTTGACGCCACCCCTCGGGGAAGTGCCGGTCGTAGCAGATGTAGACGCCGACCTTGCCGACGGCCGTGTCGAAGACCGGCCAGCCGGCGTTCCCGGGCTTGAAGTAGTACTTCTCCCAGAATCCCCTGACCTGCGGGATGTGGTGCTTGCGGTACTTGCCGAGATACGAGCCGTCGGCGTCGATCACGGCTGCGGTGTTGTAGTAGAAGCCGGACTGCTCGACCTCGAAGACCGGGACGACGATCACCATTCCGGTCTCGCGGGCCAGCTCCCGCATCCGCTGCACGGTCGGGCCGTCGGGCACGGCCTCCGCCCAGCGGTAGTGCTCGGGCTCCTGCACCTGGCAGAAGTAGGGGGCGTTGAACACCTCCTGGAAGCCGATGATCCGAGCCCCCTGCCGGGCGGCCTCACGAGCGTGTTCCTCATGCTTGGCGATCATGGATTCGGTGTCGCCGGTCCAGGTCGCCTGGACGAGTGCGGCGCGTACGACTTGGGACATGAGCTGCTCCTTCGACGCGGCGTCAGAGAGCCTCTTGGCGTTTCTACGCCCGTAGACACGTGCGTAGAGGAGAACGTAAGCCCCGCCACACAGCGGGGCAAGACCATCGCCGTGAACCAGCGGAGTCGATCATGTTTCACACCCGTGCGGTCCAGTGACCGGGCTCGGCCGGATGGCGCTATCCGATCCCCGCCACCCGCAGCGCGTGTTCCACGTCCCGCTCCCGCTCCTCGGACACCGTCCTGGCCGCCGCCAACAGCTGCGGTACGAGGTGGCGCGGGTCGCTCTCCGCGATCCTGGCGGCGTCCTGCGCCGTCCGCACCCGGACGAAGGCACCGAGCAGCGCCTGCGCCTGGGGGCCCCGGCCGGCCCGGTCCAGGGCGACCACCGCATCGGCGATCTCGGCGGCCGGCCGCGCCACCCCCTGACGCAGCAACTGCCCGCAGTCCTCCGGGCGTCCCGCCGCGGCCAGTGCGTCCGCCGCAGCCGCGAGCTCGGCCGGGGGCAGCGAGGACACCTCCCACAGGAGGGTCGACCAGTCCGCCCCGAGCCCCGCCCGGTGGAGTTCGACGGCGAGCATCGGCAGCAGCTCCGCGGGCCGGCCCGCCGCCTCGCAGAGCACGCCGTGCGCCTCACCGCTGCGGCCCTCCGCCCGGAGCCGGACCAGGGTCGCGACCGTGGCCAGCGCGGAACGGAGCGCGGCCGGGTCCTGAACCGTCACGGCATGCGCGGCCGGACCGCCGTCCGCACCCGGGGCGCCGCCGAACCGGGCTCCACGGGGCAGGGTGGCCGCCACCGGCAGGACGGGCGCTGCGGCCGCGGCGCCCTCGTCCTCGGCCTCCAGCCCGGCGAAGCGCGCGCCCCGCGGCTTCCTGCGGGGCAGTCTTCCCACGGGGGCCGACGACGGCCCGGGGGCCCGGTGCGCCGCCGGGGACTGCCGAGCGGAGACGGGACCGAGCGCACCGTCCGCGGACTCCGGTGCGGTCCCGGGCTCCGGTGCGGCGGCGGACTCCCACGAGGCGGCGGAGTCCGGTGAGACCGCGGAGTCCCGTACAGCCCCGGACGGCGCGTCCCCGGACCCGGGTGCGGGCCAGGTGGATACGGGCGCGGACCCGGGGGTGGATGCGGGTGCGGGCCAGGGCTCGGGCTCGGACCCGGGCGCGGGCGCGGGTTCCCCTTCCGTACGGAACCAGCCCGCCGGCACCGCCACCGCTGCCAGCCTCCTGCGCAGCTCGGTGCAGCGGGCCGACGCCCGGGCGTGGTCGTCGCGGGCCCAGGCGACCGCCTCCGCGCCCCTCGCGCCCGCCTCGCCGCCCGACAGGGCGGCACTCAGCCGCTGGCCCGCGTTCGCCTGTTCCCGCCGCATCAGCTCCAGCCGCTCCACCAGCTGCTGCCGCCCGCCGGGGCGCCTGTCGTGGGCGACGGCGGAGGCCGCGTAGAGCTCGGCCGCGTGCACCGACTCACGCTCGGCGAACGCCGTGCCGCGTACCGACGCAAGGTCCGCGAAGAGCGACTCCATGACATCCCAGGGCGGGATCTCGATGCCTGTCAGACAGGCCCGCATCCCTTCCGGATCACGTCGGCAGAAGACTCCGTACCAACCCCGCGAGGGGTCGAGAAGCGCCACCAGCTCTCGCAGATGGCGCGCGAACTCCCCTATGGACACAGCATGCTGATGCACCATCATCGTCGCCCTAGGCCGCCGTCGGCTGGAACCTTCCAGTCCGGAGGCATTCGACCGCAGCAGTGTTACGGGGCGGCTACGCGGCCTTTTCGGGCCGGGTGCGAGAGGCGCGGGAAGGGGCCCCGCGCGCGCCCCCTCGGCGACTGCCCGGGGCTCAGAAGGTGATGGCGATCCCGGTGTGCGGCCGCTTGCCGAGCCGGGCGATCATCGCCGGGTAGTCGAGCAGCCAGTACTTCCAGGTGTACTTGCGGCCGATGACCCGGCGCACAGCGGCGGTACCCCGCTCGTCGAGCAGCCTGCCGGTCCCCTCGGCGCTCGGAGCACCCTCCGCGATCCGCCCGCGCACGTCACAGACGGTGACGCGGACACGGCTGTCGTTGCGCAGCCGCTTGACCTTCCATGAATCGCTCTTGGTCCATACGAACAGCTCGTCCCCGTCGACCGCGGCCCACACCGGCGTGGCGACGGGCGTGCCGTCCTTCCGGTACGTGGTGAGGCTGACGTACTCGCTGCGGGCGAAGTCCTGAAGGCTCATGGCCCAACCCTACGCAGGGGCCGCCACCCCTCTTCCGCTACCCGGCGAGCGGGACGGTGTCCGGCTCCGGGGCGCACCGCGGGAGCAGCTCGTCCATCGAGAGTCCGAGCGCCCCGGCGAGTGCCGCGACCGTGAAGAAGGCAGGGGTCGGGGCGCGTCCGGTCTCGATCTTGCGGAGTGTCTCGGCCGAGATTCCGGCGCATCCCGCGATGTCGGCCATGCTGCGGCGGCCGCGCGCCTCGCGGAGCAGCCGGCCGAGCCGTTCGCCGCGGAGGCGCTCTTCAGGGGTGAGAGGAGTTCGAACCATGCCGTCATTCTAATACCGCTCGGACCGGTATAGTAATTGGCATGGTGCAGCTCAAGACAGACACATCCATCGAAGCCATGCGCGAGGCCGGCCGAGTCGTGGCGCAATTGCTGACGGCGGCGCGCGAGGCCGCGGCCGTCGGCGTCTCGCTCCGCGAACTCGACGAGGTGGCCCACGGGGTCCTTCGCGAGGCCGGCGCCGGATCGCCGTTCCTGAACTACCGGCCGCACTTCGCACCGACACCCTTCCCCGGCGTGATCTGCGCATCGGTCAATGACGCGATCGTGCACGGCATCCCGAACGATCTGCGGCTGCGCGACGGCGATCTGGTGAGCATCGACGCGGGCGCGACACTCGACGGCTGGTGCGGGGACTCCGCGATCAGCTTCATCGTCGGCCGCGCCCGGCCCGCCGACACCCGCCTCGTCGAAACGGCTTTCGAGGCCTTGGAGGCGGGCATCGCGGCAGCCGTCGTCGGCAACCGGATCGGCGACATCGCGCACGCGATCGGCACGGTCTGCCGTACGGCCGGCTACGGCATCCCGGAGGGATTCGGCGGCCACGGCATCGGCCGGTCCATGCACGAGGACCCGGGCGTCCCCAACGAGGGACGGCGCGGCCGCGGGATGCCGCTGCGGCACGGCATGGTGCTGGCCATCGAGCCGATGCTGATCGGCAGCGGCCAGGACGGGTTCCATCCGGACCGGGACGGCTGGACCCTGCGTACGGACGACGGCAGCCGGGCCGCGCACGCCGAGCACACGGTGGCCATCACGGACGACGGCCCCCGGATCCTGACCGCCCTCTGACACCCTCCGGCCGGGGCCGGTCTCCGTCAGTTGTTCCGGAGGAACTCCTCGGCGAGGGCCTCCCCGGCGGTCACCGCCGCGCTGTGACTCTCGATCGGTGCGACCACGGAGTCCTTGAACAGGATGTACGTGACGCCGGACCCCGTACCACCGGACTTCGGGTCCGGGTCGATCCCGAGCGCCTCGGCGGTGGCGTACGAGGCCTCACCGATGATTCCGGCGGGTCCGGTGTCACCGACGACGGTGTACTCCACCTTGCCCGCGTGAATGACGGCGGCGACGCTGCCGCCCTTGATCCCGGCGCTGCCGAAGTCCCACAGCGAGCTGCGGCTCGGCACCACGACGTAGGGGAGCTCCGCCGCGTCGAGCGGCCGTCCGCCGGAGGCGTGGAACGCGGTGTCGCCCTGGAACGACGGGTCGGTGTCCGCGTTGCAGGCCTTGGTCACCTCACCGTCGCAGTCGATGTCGAGGTCGGCCTTCCAGAACACGGCGCCGTTCATGCCGCACACCGGCACGGAGGGCGAAGCCCCCTCGTCCGTACGGTAGGAACCGTTCGAGATCTGCCGGCAGGCCGAAACCTTGGCCAGCAGCTCGGCCGCACCGACGGAACCCTCCCTCAGGTCGGCGGAGGCGGCGGCCGGGGCGGGAACCGGAGTGGGGTCGGACGCGGCTGCGCCGGTGGGGTCCTCGCCGGAGGCCGGACGACCGTAGGCGGCGGAGGCAAGGCGCACCGGAGCCGGATACGCCTGCCGGGCCGGCATGACCGCGTCGGAGCGGAAGACCGTGCCGCCCCGGGCGGCGGGCGTCAGGGATCCGGACGCGAGCAGGGCGGCGCCGGAGACCGTGGCGAGGGCAAGCGTTCGCATACGCACCGTGGGGGTGCCTTTCCGTGAGGAGTCTTTCCCTTGCTGACATCAGCCAAGACGCCCCCCGGCATGCCCCCGTCGAGGCTGCGGGGCCGGCCCGACGCGCGTCTCCACGCACCCGACCGACCCCGCCCGTACCGTTACTGACGTCTAGTCAGTTCTTCCCTGCCGGCCTCACCACCATGGCCGAACCGCCGCCGCGCCGCTCCGTCTCGGCGGCCGCGAGCCACCGCCCGTCCGGCAGCCGTTGCACGCCCGTCGCCGCCCCGATCTCCGGGTTGAGCTTGAAGACGTGCCCGAGGGACTCCAGTTGTGTCCGTTCCGGGCTGTTCCACAGCCCCGGTTCGAGCTCCGTCGCCGCCGCGTTGCGCTGGCTGGCACGGGGCGCCGCGATGGCGTCCACCAGCGGAAGTCCCCGGTCGACCACGCCGATCAGGGACTGGAGCACGGTCGTGATGATCGTGGCGCCGCCCGGCGACCCCAGGGCCAGCACCGGCTTCCCGTGCTTGAGCACGATGGTCGGGGAGATCGAGGACCGCGGCCGCTTGCCCGGACCGGGCAGGTTCGGGTCGTGGACGGCCGGGTTGGCCGGCGCGAACGAGAAGTCCGTCAGCTCGTTGTTGAGCAGGAAGCCGCGCCCCGGCACCGTGATGCCGCTGCCACCGGTCTGCTCGATCGTCAGGGTGTACGCGACGACGTTGCCCCACTTGTCGGCGGTCGTGAGGTGCGTGGTGTTCTCGCCCTCGTACGTCGTCGGGGCAGCCGTCCCGGCGTTGGCGCAGTCGGCGGGGTGGCGCGGGTCCCCCGGGGCGAGCGGGCTGGTGAGCACCGCGTCGTCCTTGATCAGGCACTCCCGCGAGTCGGCGAACCGCTGGCTGAGCAGCTCCTTCGTCGGCACGTCCTCGAACGCCGGGTCGCCGACCCAGCGGCCGCGGTCGGCGAAGGCGATGCGGCTCGCCTCGATGTAGCGGTGCAGGTACTGCGCCTGGCTCGCCTTCGAAAGGTCGGTGGACTCAAGGATGTTGAGGGCCTCACCCACCGACGTACCACCGGACGAGGACGGCGCGATGCCGTAGACGTCGAGCCCGCGGTAGCCGGCCTTCGTGGGTGCCTGCCGCAGCGCCCGGTAGGCGCGCAGGTCCTTCGTGGTGAGGTCGCCGGCACGCACCACCCGGGTGGACGCGGGGTCGACGGGGGGATTGCGTACGGTCCGCACGATGTCATCGGCCAGCTTGCCCCGGTAGAGCGCGTCGACTCCCTCACGGCCGACCTCCTCGTACGTACGCGCGAGGTCGGGGTTCTTGAAGACCGAGCCGACCACCGGGAGGTCACCGCCCGGCAGGAAGAGTTTCCGGGTGGCAGGGAAGTCGGCGAACCTGGCCCGGTTGCCCTCCGTCTGCGAACGGAACGTGCCGTCGACGACGAAGCCGTCCCTGGCCAGCCGCTCAGCCGGCTTCAGCACCTGCCGGAGCGACTTGCTGCCCCAGGCGTCGAGTGCCGCGTCCCATGTGGCGGGGGTGCCGGGCGTACCGACGGCGAGGCCGCTGGTGACGGCGGACTCGAACGCGAGGGGCTTCCCGTTCTCGAGGAAGAGCGAGGAGTCGGCGCTGCGCGGCGCGGTCTCGCGGCCGTCGATCGTCTCCACCGTGCGGGTGCGGGCGTCGTAGTGGACGAAGTAGCCACCGCCGCCCAGCCCCGCCGAGTAGGGCTCGGTCACCCCGAGGGCCGCCGCGGTCGCAACGGCCGCGTCCACCGCGTTGCCGCCCTTGCGGAGCACCTCGATGCCCGCGGCCGACGCGTCGGCGTCGACACTGGAGACCGCTCCCCCATATCCCACCGCGACGGGGGATTTGAGCGGCGGCGCGGACGGCGGCGCGGACGAGGTCGGGGCGGCCGCCCCGACCGACACCACGGCGAGAACACCTAACAACGACACATTCCGCGCAACGGAACGCCTCATGCGCACCTCCAGTAAAGGAATCTCCGCGCAGGGTAACGCCGCTCCGCCCACCCCGTCAGGACCGCCTCGAACTTGAGGCCGAATGCCCGCTAACATGCCCGCCCATGACTGACGACGTACGCAACATCGTGCTGGGCGTGATAGCCGCAGGCATCAGCGCCGCCCTCGGCTGGCTCGCGCGCACCTAACTCTGGCGCCGCAAGCTCCGCCGCAAGCAGGCGTTCTTCGGGCTGCCGGGGAACTCGGAGTGCCTGCTCGTCGTCAACCGCGACGCGGGCGGTGACGGCGCCGTCCACCGGCACGACGTCTTCGCCCTGCTCGAACTCTCCGCGCTGATCAAGGACTGCTCGGCGCATGCCCAGATCCTCTCCCACGACATCTCCCAGCAGGGATTCGGCGAACGGACCGAGTTCTGCGTCGGTGGCCCGGTCTCCAAGGCGCGGAGCACTCCAGGCCCGCGCCGTGTCGGCATTCCGTTCGCTCCGGGCCTCGCTCCCTAGCCTTGGCACCTGAGTTCCACCTGACACCACCTGTGCGACTCCTGGGTCTGCTGAAGGGTCTGATGCGGGGGTGTCAACTACTTGTGAAGTGGCGCCTCAGCTCCCGACACTTCCGCTTTGTGCCGCAAGGTCCAGCTGTTGATAGCAGCGGATCCTCACCTGGTACGGCGTGATGCAGCCGATGGTCGAGTGGAGCCGCTCCCGGTTGTGACGTTCCGCGATCCACCGGAAGACGTCCTGCCGAGCCTGGGCCCGGATTCTCCGGACGCTCGACCCGATCTCTGCTTTCAGGACGACGAAAAGGCTCTCCGCGGCAGCGTTGTCGAAGCACGAGCCGGTGTGCCCGGCGCTCTGTCGGATGTCCAACTCGCCGAGTGGGGAACGGGCGGGTCAGTCACGTGCTGGGGTAATGGTGTGCGCGAGTTGGAAGCGTGAGTGCAGGCCGAGTTTCCGGTAGACGCGGGTGAGGGTCGCTTCGACCGTCTTCACGCTGACGGTGAGGGTGGTGGCGATGTCACGGTTGCTCGCTCCGCCGGCGGCGAGTTCGGCGCAGCGCTGTTCGGCGGAGGTGAGGCGGAGGTGGGCGTTGTGGTCCGTGGGGGCGGATTCCAGCCGGCCGAGGGTGTGCGCGGCGGTTTCGGCCCAGGGGTGTGCCTGGTGGGCGGTGAAGAGATCGGCGGCGCTTTGCGCGGCGGTGCGGGCGCTGGCGCGGCGGCGTCCGCGTCGTTCGGTGTGGCTGAGCGCCAGCAGGGTCCGGCCCCGTTCGAGGGGAAGGTGGCGGAGGCGGTCGGCCGCGTCGGTGAGGCGCCGGGCCGCGGTGTCGTAGTCGCCGCGGGCGGCGTCAAGAAGCGCCTGGGCGCGTTCGAGCGGAGGGAGGACCGCGTCCCTGCCGAGTTCGGTCGCGGTGCGGCGGGTGTCGTCCAGCAGGCTCTGTGCCTGGTCGAGGCGGCCGAGGGCGACGAAGGTCTCGGCTAGTTCGGGATGCCAGCGCAGGACGGACGGGTCGCGGACCTGCTGGAGCTCCTCCAGTGTGCGGACCTCCTCCAGGACCTCCAGGGCTTCCTTGGGGCGGCCGGTGGCCAGGAGGAGGCGGCCGAGGGCGAAGAGGTTGCGGGAGAGGAAGACCTTGTTGTCCTCCTGCCGGGCGGTGTCGACTCCGCGGCGTGCGTGGACGAGGGCGAGGTCAGTGCGCCGGGCGGTGCCCTCGACGAGGGAGGAGGTGTAGCAGGCCGGTGCGGGTGACAGGGCGGTCCCGTCGGTCAGCGCCTGGGCACGGTCGGCGTGGTGGAGCGCTCTGGCGCACCGTCCGGCGCGGAGTTCGGCCTCGGCGAGGCTGCGCAGGATGTCCACGGTCGCCTCGGCGTCTCCCGTCCGCTCGGCTTCGACGAGCAGGGGAAGCAGCATGGTGCGGGCCTCCTCGGGGTGGTCGTCGAAGAGTGCGTGCCGGGCGGCGAGGTGCTGGGGTGTGCCGTTGACCGGGATGGAGGCGGCGCGGGGCAGGAACAGGGCGCGGCTGAGCGTGGTCTCGGCGTCGGGGTGGCCGAGGACGCGTTGGAGGCGGGCCTGCATCGTGAGGGCCATGACGGTGGTGGTGGTGTCGCCGACGGTCTCGGCGAGGGCGGTGGCCCGGCCGGCAAGGGCGCACGCCCGGTGGGGGTCGCCCTCGTTGACATTGGCCCAGATCGATTGGCGGATGAGGATCTGTGCGGTGAGGCCGGGTCGTCCGGCCGCCGTGTGGAGTGCGTCGGCGAACAGTTCGTCCGCGCCGTGCAGGTGCTGGCCGCTCGCGTCGATCAGGGCGACGAGGGCGTCGACGCGCTGGTCGGGGGTGGTGTCGTGGCCCAGGACAAGGCGGGCGGCGGCCCGGCTGCGGGGGAGGTCGCCGTAGTGCGCGGCGTCGCGCACGGCGGTCAGGGCCCGTTCGGTGAGCAGTTCGCTGTCATCGTGCGAGGTGCGCTGGGCGGCGAGAAGGGAGAGTTCTGCAGCGAGTGCGTGGTCGCCGCGCTGCCGGGCGCGTACGGCAGCGCGGGCGGCGCGGCGGGCCGCCCGCGGGTCGGCGCCATCGGCCGCCAGCACGGTGTGCCGGTCGCGGCGGACGCTGTCGTTGCTGGCCTCGGCCAGGCGGGCGTGCAGAAGCCTGCGCGCGTGGCCCGGCAGCCGGGTTGCGAGTTCCGTGCCGATCGCGGAGGCGGTGAACTGCACGCTCCTGTCCGCCCGTCCGATCTCGAGCACACCCGCAGCCTCGGCCTGGGCGAGGAGGGCCTCGGCCGCCGGGCCGGCGAGGCGGCCGAGCAGTTCGACGTCGGGCCGGTCGTCCAGTGCGGCGAACGTCAGCAGTTCCTGTACCTGAGCCGGTACCTCGTCCAGCCATTCGCCCACCAGCCGGCGGGCAGTCGGCGGCAGGGCCGACTCGCTTTCACCATCCCGGTCCGAGAGCGGGCGCGAGGCGTCGGCCAGCGCCAGGGCCAGGGCCGGGTTCCCGCCGCTGTGGGTGTGGATGCGCGTGACCTCGCGGGGGGAAAGCCGGTACGGGGACAGCAGAGTCGCGACCTGAGGGGCCGCCAGGGGTGGGATGCGTACCGCGCACGTGTCCTCCCCGCACCAGTGGCCGGCGGCCCCCGGGCGCCAGATGCGCTCGGCCGCGATGACGGGAAGGTCCGGGGTCAGGCGCAGCGCCCAGCCCAGGACGGCTGCACTGGCGGGGTCCAGCCACTGGGCGTTGTCCACCACCAGCGTCATGGGCGGTGCCTCCCGCAGCAGAGCAGCGGTCAGGCGGCGCAGCCGCAGGGCACGACCGGCATCGTCCGGAAAACCAGACCGGCCGGCGGCCTCGTCGAGTGTCGCCGTCAGCTCCCGCGCGGCGGGCGATGCCGGTAGGGCCAGCGCGAGTTCGAGCAGCCCGGCACAGGCAACCCGGGCGTCCTGCGGGCCCGGAGCCAGCCGTAGGACCGGCAGGCCCGACTGCCGTCCCAGGACACCGGCCGCGGTGGTCTTGCCGCTTCCGGGCGGCCCGAACAGGACCACCCGGCGAGTGCCTTGCACATCTTCCGGCAGCAAGGGGCCGGTCTCGTGGGACGCGTTCACCCGCAACGCAGAGTCTCGCATCGGGCCATGGTGCGCTCACCGGGCCACCCCGGTCCAGGTCAAGGGGTTTCCCTGATGTCGGCAGCCCCCCTCGTCCCTAGCCTCATGGCCACAGCCGAGCCGACTGCCGCCGAACTCCCCCGCACCCCTGATGACGTTCTGCGGCATATCCCCGACAAGGCCCGGCGGAAGGATCTCGATGAACCGCAAGAACGCCCTGGCAGCCGCTGTCGCCGCAGCCCTCGCCCTGGGCACCGTGAGCCTGGTGGGCACCCAGTCAACCGCGGCAGCCGGCAACTCCACCGCCCAGCCCGGCGCCGGCTTCCAAGCAATGACGGCCGACACACGCAGCGAGGCGATACGCACAGCCGGCCGGGACGCGTCCGCCACCGCCCGCGAACTCGGCCTGGGCCCCGCCGAGCGCCTGGTGGCCAAGGACGTACTGATCGACACCGACGGCACCCGGCACGTGCGCTACGACCGCACCTACAGTGGCCTGGCCGTGATCGGCGGCGACCTGGTGGTCCACCTCACCGAGGACGGCGACATCACCGGCTCGGACCTGGCACACCAGGGCGCCATCAAGATCGCCGGCACCAAGCCGAAGCTGACGGCGGCCGACGCCTCGGCCAAGGCCGTGAAGCACGCCAAGCACGTGAAGAAAGCGAAGGCCGACAGCAAGGACAGCACCCTGATGGTGTACGCGGCAGGCAAGGTGCCCGTACTTGCCTACCGCTCGACCGTCACCGGCGCGGGCGAGACCGGCCCGGCCTCGCGCGAGGCGGTCATCGTGGACGCCGAAAGTGGTGCGCTGCTGGACCAGTATGAACTGCACCAGAGCATCACGGGCACCGGAAACGGCGTCACCGTCGGCCAGGTCTCCATCGAGACCACCCAGTCCGGCAGCGGCTACACCCTCACCGACGCCGCACACGGCGGCACGATCATCTACGACTCCTACAACAGCCCGCAGACGAACCCGAAGCAGAACGCCCGGACCTTCTCCAAGACCTCCAACTCCTGGGGCAGCGGCACCACGTCCAGCCGCGAGAGCGCCGCCGTGGACGCCTCCTACGGCCTGGCGAAGACCTGGGACTACTACAAGGACTCCTTCAACCGCTCCGGCATCCGCAACGACGGCCGCGGAGCCCCCGCCTACGTGCACGTCGACAGCAGCCTGCTGAACGCCTTCTACGACGACACCTGCTTCTGCATGTCCTTCGGTGACGGCTCCTCGCAGAACAGCAACACCCCGGTGACCGCACTCGACGTGGCCGGCCACGAGATGAGCCACGGCGTCACCGCCGCCACCGCCAACCTCAACTACTCCGGCGAGTCCGGCGGCCTCAACGAGGCCACCAGCGACATCTTCGGCACCATGGTCGAGTTCTACGCCAACAACACCGGCGACCAGGGCGACTACTACATCGGCGAGAAGCTCAACATGTCCGGCGGCTACATGCGCCGCATGGACAACCCCTCCGCCGACGGGAACTCGCTCTCCTGCTGGACCTCGGGCGCGGGCTCGGTGGACGTCCACTACTCCTCCGGCATCGCCAACCACTTCTTCTACCTGGCCGCCGAAGGCACCGGCGCGAAAACCATCGGCGGACGCTCGCACAACGGAACCACCTGCAACAACGACACCTTCAGCGGCCTCGGCAAGGACAAGGCCGCCGCCGTCTGGTACCGCGCGCTGTCCACCTACATGACCTCCACCACCAACTACGCCGGCGCCCGTACCGCCACCCTGCAGGCCGCTGCCGACCTGTACGGCACCAACTCCCAGGAGCGGTACCTCGTCTCCAAGGCGTGGGCGGCCGTCAGCGTCGGCACCGCCCTGCCCGACCCCGGCACCGGCACCCCCACCCCGACCCCGACCGACCCCACCCCCTCGCCGACCACGCCCCCCAGCGGGAACGCACTGGCCAACGGCAGCTTCGAGCAGGGCACCAGCGGCTGGACCCAGAGCGACAACATCATCACCAACTCGGCCCTGCAGCCCGCGCGTGACGGGTCCTGGTACGCCTGGATGATGGGCTACGGCACCAACGCCATCGAGTCCCTCTCCCAGTCGAACATCGCGGTACCCTCCACCGGCACCCCGAAGCTCACCTTCGGGCTGAAGGTCACCACCCAGGAATCCGGCTCCAACGCCTACGACACCCTCAAGGTCAAGATCAACGGCACCACACTGGCCACCTACTCCAACGCCAACGCCAGCGCGGGATACGTCCAGAAGACAGTCGACCTGTCCGCCTACAAGGGCCAGACAGTGAAGCTGGAGTTCGCCGGCACCGAAGACGCCTACCTGTCGACCATCTTCCTGGTCGACCAGATCGCCATCGGCTGACCGGTCCCTCTCCCCATCAGCACTCCTGCGACCGGAGCCCCTGTTCAGGTGCTCCGGTCGCAGGAGCCACCGCATGCGTGGGGGCGGCGCAGTCCTCACTCCGCGGGTTTCGCGCTGTGTTCAACAGCCCTCCCCCACTCAGTCGCGTACATGACGGAAAGAGTCACGAATGCCTTCCTGACAGGGCGAAGTCTCCCCGGTCGTGCGGCGTTTCGTCGTGGTCGCGGCCCGGGCGTTCGTACAGCTCCACCGCGCCCCGCTCGCTCCCGGATTCACCGGTCAGCGGTGCGGAGGTCGGCGGGCCTGCGCGCGTCGTCGTCGACGCTGACGGAACGGCGGGCTTCGTCCACTTCTGCCGTAGGTCCCACAGATGGCCGGCCACCGGGTCGTCTCGCTCACGGCTTCAGCCTGCTGCCACGCGAAACCGACAGCAGGCCGAAGCCAGTCGGTACGCGACTCGCGTCGCGCCCCCGACGAGGATACGGCGGCAATGATCAGCAAGGCCGCGAGCAGTCATCCCGGCTCGCCGGGACACCCCGTGCCTCCCGGAACCGCCACGGGAGGCGCGGGGGTGCTCAATGGTCGCGGAGCAGGCTGCCCGCCCCCTCGATCCGCTCGGTGAACCCGTTGTCCCGCAGCGCCATCCACCAGGTGGCCGCGTTGATGGCGATGACGGGCAGACCGAGCCAACGTTCGGCCTCGTCGGCGAGCCGCACCATCGACAGGTTGGTGCCGCACTGGACGATGGCGTCGACGCCGGGCAGAGCGGCGAGGGAGGTCAACGCCTCTCGTAGTTCGTCCTCCGCGACATGGGCGATGGACACCGCGGTGGGACAGCGCAGCCCCGTGATACCGGCGACCTCGAAGCCGAGTTCGGTGAAGAAGCGCCGCACGTTCTCGTCGCCGACCGGCTGGTAGGGAGTCACCACCGCTATGCGGCGGGCACCGTAGAGGTGCAGGGCCCGTTCGCACGCCTGGGCCCCGGTGGCCACTTCCAGGCCGGTGATGTCGTGGATCTGCTTGATGAACTCCCGGTTGCCCTCGACCCCTCCCCAGAAGGTCTCCGCGGACATGCCCATCACCATGTAGTCCGGCTCGCAGGTCAGGACTCGTTCACAGGCTCCGCCGATCTCGGCGCGGATCTGGTCCAGGAGGCGTTCCATGCCGGCGTCGCCGTCCATGTCCTGGTCACGGATGTGAATGCGGGAGAAGTGGGCCGTCACGCCGGGCACGGTCATCCGGTAGAAGTCGGGCTCGACAATGGTGTTGGTGCTCGGCGCGATCACGCCGAACTTGCGGCGCCAGCCGAGGGCGTCGGTCATGAGGTCACCGTCCGGACGTCGGGGGAGGAAGGGGGTGTGCCGGGGCCCGCGGGGGTGGAGGCCCCTGCGGACAGCACGGGGGCGAGCCGCCAGGCCGCGAGGACCGCCGCGGCCTGGGTGAGGGTGTTGCAGGACTGCTCCACCCACTGAAGTGCCACGCTCTGGTCCGGGCGCGAGGCGAGTGGGCCGAGGACGTACATGCCCAGCAGCCAGAACCCTGCCGCCGAGGCGGCGAGCGTGTCACCGGCGGCGCGGGCCAGGAGGATGAGCCGTACGGCGCACACGGTGACGGCCGCGATGGTCAGCGCCATGACGGGGGCGGTCGAGGCGAATGCCGCGGATGCGCCGGCCACCACCGCCCACAGCCCGGCGAACACCCGGGGCAGCCGGCCGCCGGACGGTGCGCCGCCCCGGCTCTCCGGCGCGCCGGGCAGCCCGAACCGCAGCAGGGCGAGGGCCAGCAGCAGGAAACCGGCGGACAACAGAGGGAAGAGCGCTTTGTTGAGTGGCTGGATGTCGGGACCGTCGAGCGCGACGATCAGTTTCCACCCGGCCTTGGACAGGCCACCGGCAGCGATCAGCGCGGTGGCGGAGGCGGCGAGGTGGCGGCCTGCGCGGCCGGTCCGGGCGGCGGGCGCGACGAGACGGGCCGCCGCGCACGCGGTCAGCAGCACGGGGACGAAGTCCTCGATGGCCAGGGACACCGGGTAGTCGAGGTCGCTCATCGGCCCGCCTCCTCGTCCTGGGACGCCGGGACCGGGGGGCCGGACGGGTAGTCGGGCATGACGTGACGGCGGCGGAAGGCCGCGCCGGCGAAGCGCCCGGCGGCCTTGCGGCGGGTCAGCCAGGCGGCCCGGCCGCCGTTGCGGGTACGGCCGGACAGGACCTGAGCGGCAAGCCAGGGGGTGACGGTCTCGACGGTGTCGGCCAGGATGTCGAAGACCTTGCGGGCCTTCTCGTACTCCTGCGGGGTGTATCCGTGCGTGAGGACGTCGGTGACGACCATGCCGGGCGACAGGGCCATGGCCCGCACGTCGTGCGGGTGCGTGGCGGCGTGCGCGCGGAGGTCGGCGGCGAGGGCGCGGGTCAGGTAGGTGACGGCGCTCTTGGTGGCGCCGTACGCGCCGAGGCCGGGCAGCACGCGGCCGTCCGAGCCGAAGCCCTCCATGTTCCACACGGCGCCGCGGCCGAGTTCGAGGAACCCTGCCGTGGCGACGGCCGAACCGTTCGTCACGCCCATCAGGTTGGCGTCGACGACCGCCCCGACCTCGTCCTCGGTCAGCTCCCACACCGGGCGGCGGGCGGTCACGGCGCCCGCGTTGTTGATCCACACGTCAACGGTGCCGAACGAGTCGAGAGCCGCCTCCCACAGCGCGGCGAGCTGTACGCGGTCGGTGACGTCGGCGGGTCTGCCGATCAGCCGGTCCGGCGGTGCGTCGAGGCGGACCACCGCCTCCCGTACGGCGTCGGAGGTTCGTCCGCACAGGGCGACGCGGCAGCCACGGTCGAGGAAGGCGCGGGCAAGTCCGTGGCCGATGCCTCGTGTGCCGCCGGTGACGACCACGACGGGGCTCTGTGCGGTCATGACGCGCTCCAGTCCAGGACGCCGTGCAGTACAGCGGCGAGTACCTGCCCGTCGAAGACCTCGTAGGTGACGGCGAGCCGGCCGCCGGCGCTCATCCCGGGGGTGGCGTCGAGCGCGTACTCGCGGCCGACGACGCGCTGCGCACCGCCGTCCGCGAAGTGCCAGACCGGGAAGTTGGCGCGGCCGAAGGCCTGCGCGTTGCCCCAGGCGCCGGGGCCCTCCCAGAACTCGCGGGTGCCGTCGCGGCGGCGGACGACGGTGGCTTCGCGGTCCAGTCCGCTTCCGGACCAGCTGAGGTGGTGCTCGGTGCGCAGCAGGTCCAGCGGGGTGAGGCGGTCCTCGACGAGGACGGTGCCCAGGCGCTTCTGGTGCGCGTCCCACACCTCGCACTCCCCCGTGAACATGCCCGACTGCTTGGTGGGCAGGATCCACGGCACGGGGCCGCAGCGGGTCTCGGCCGCGAGGTGGGCGGCGACCGCCTCGCGGGTGGCGGGGTTCTCGTCGTGGTCGGTGGTGCGCCGGTAGACGCCGTTGAAGCAGCCCACGACGGTCCAGCCCTGATAGAGCACCGAGGAGTAGACCTGGGTGTCGCCGTCGGGCAGCACGTGGTTCCAGGTGTTGAGGCCCACCTGCCAGCCGGGCCCGTAGTAGCGCGCGTCGACGAAGGTGCCGTAGGGCTGTCCGCTGCCGTGGAAGTCGGGGCCGACGTAGATGCGGTTGTCGTCCGCGTCGGTGACGCCGAAGGCGAACGGGGCGGCGAGCCGGAACCGGCCGGCGAGCGGGCCGCCGCCTTCGAGGCCGCCGTCCATGCGGTAGACGGTGGCACCGTCGGTGTACTCGGACGAACGGCGGATGTCCTCATAGCCGCACCAGGTGCCGGTGGCGTCGAACAGGGAGGGGCGGCCGTGCCATTCGCCGGCGATGCGCTGCTGCCAGACGCTGGGACCGGCGGCTTCGGCCTGGGCCTGGTTCTCGGTCACGGGGTCTCCTCCACGGCCGGGCGGCCGGTGATCAGCAGGGCGCGCAGTCCGTCCGTGACGGCGGGGCCGACCAGGCGTTCGACCTGCGCCCAGACGGCGTCGATCTCCGGGCTGAACAGCAGTTCCCGCATCCGGTGGTCGCGGTCGGCGAGGGCGGTGTGCTCGACGTCGTCGGCGGCCTCGGCGGGGAAGTCGGCGGCGAGGGCGAGCCAGTGGTCGAGGTAGGCGTCGGCGATCGGGCCGACCTCCGCGAACGCGGCGTCGTCCGCGCGGTGGGCCAGCATCCAGGGTGACATCAGGGCCCGTTGGCGGGGGCCGATGTGCGCCGGGGTGATTCCGGTGATCTCCGCGGTCTTCTCGAACGGTGCGGTGAGGGGTCCGTAGACGTGGTCGGTGTAGTCGCCGTGGGCGGCGAGGTCGGCGCGCTGCACCAGGTCGAGATGGAAGGCGTAGGAGTCGCCGGTCCGCACGGCGTCCAGGGTGAAGTGGGGCAGCGGGTCGTCGGCGGCGCCGAAGGCGAACACCATGTGGCTGTCGAGCCCGATGGGCGGGACCACCAGGGAGATGTGGACGACGGAGGCGACCGGGCCTTCACCGGTGAAGCAGCGGACGGAGCCGGCCGGTCCGGGGAAGGCTGCCGAGGTCAGGGCGGTCCAGGGGGTGGGGATCTCGGTGACTCGGGTGGCGGCGACCAGGCGGTCCAGGATGCGCAGGGACAGTGCGGTGGGCGGGCTGGACGGGGCGTCCGGGGCGGGGGCGCTGTTCATGGTGGTCACTCGCTCTCCGGGTGGGCGGCGGTCCGGTCGGTGCTCTCGGCCGTCGGCCGGGAGGCTCGCGGTCCGGCGCTCCGGGCCGTCTGGGCCGTCTGGGCCGTCTCGGCATCGGGCTGTTCGGCGCTTTCGACCGTCGGATGGAATCCGTGGGCCTTCTGCTCCCAGGCGCGCCCGAACTCGGGCACGTCGCGGCGGCTCGGCGAGGCGATGACGGTGGAGGTGCGTTCGGGCACGTCGCCGGTGATCCGGTCGCCGGACCCCACGGCCCAGCCCTTGGCGGCGAGTTCCTGGCGCCGGCGGCGGTAGGCCACCGAGATCATGTCGGAACGCAGGTGGAGTTCGGCGCCGAGGTCGGCGGGCAGGAGCTCCGGACGGGTCGCGTCCACGACGGGGGCGTCCTGGCCGAAGATGCGGTAGACCCGCTTGCGGGCGTTCGCGTCGGCCCAGGATCCGGTGAAGAAGTCACGCAGGGCCACCCATTTGACGAGGGTGGTGGTCTCGTCGACGGGGATGTTGGTGTCGTAGATGATCATGTTGCCGAACGGCAGCCGCACATGCAGCTTGACCAGGTTGGGGAGCATCCAGCCGGCCGTCGTGACCACCGGCGGGCGTTCCTGGCCCTGGGACTTGCGGTCGGCGTAGAGCTTGGACCACAGGCCCTTGGCCGCCGGCGGGTGCATCGATACGGTGGCGAACGCCGACCACTCGTCGGGCTGTTCGACGGTGTACTCCTCGACCTCGGGCCGGTCGGGGTTGCCGAAGGCGGAGCCGTGGACGAAGGGGGTGTGGGCGATGTCGCAGCCGTTCTCCAGCACCCGTTCGTAGTTGGAGTTCCACAGGTACTCGCCGGTGACAACGCGGTAGCTGCCGCCGTTCTCGACCAGGTCGTCGAACTCGGGCCACACCGGAATCGGGGGGCGTTCCGCCTCCGGCAGGTCGCCCATGAACACCCAGATGAATCCGTAGCGTTCACACGCAGGGTAGGAGTCGACGCGGGCCTTCTTGGGGATCCCTCGGCCCGGCATGTTGGCGGGGATCGACGTGCACGCGCCCTCGGGGTCGAAGCGCCAGCCGTGGTACGGGCAGACGACGCAGTCGTCGGAGAGGCTGCCGCCGGAGAGAGCGGCGCCGCGGTGGGCGCAGAGGTCGGACAGGGCGACGGGCTTGCCGTCCTTGGTCCGGTACAGGACCAGGCTCTGGCCCAGACAGACCACTTTGGCGGGTTTGCGGCCGACGCGGTCGGCGAACTCGACCGCGTACCAGAAGTTCTTGAACATGGCGGGGAAGCGCTCCTCGGGTCGTTCGAGGTGGTGTGGGTCAGCGACGGTGAACGGCGAGCAGTCCGGGGTGCGGCGGCCTGAGCAGCTCGTCGAGGCGGTGGCCGGCGGCGGCGTCGTCGCGCAGCCTCGCCGCGCAGAACTCGGTGACCAGCCGGCCGAGCAGGGGGCGGGGGGCGTCCCGGCCGGCGCCGGTCTCCTCCAGGAAGCCGCGGGCCGTGGTGGGGTCGTGCGGGTGGCAGGCGGTGAAGTGGCCGGCGCCCGCGAGCCGGGCCCACGCGCTGGCACCTCCCGCGTCGGGCACCGCGTCCCGGAAGGTCCGCAGGACCGGGTCGTGGGCGGCGTCGTCGTCCGCGTAGCGGTCGGCGCTGGCCGCGATGACGCCGTCGTGCTCGCCGGAGAGCAGGAGCACCGGCGGTCCCGGTCCCACCGGCAGTACGGTGCCCTCCGGCCAGCCGAGCATGGAGGCGACGAGGGTGTGGGCGCCGTAGGCGAACACCGCCCGGACGCCCGGTGTCAGGGCGGCGGACTGGAGGGCGACGGTGCCGCCCGCGGAGTGGCCGCCCAGTGCCACCCGGTCGAGGTCCAGCAGGCCCTCCAGCGGCGCACGGCGGGCGAGTTCCGCCAGCGCGCCGACGAGCGCGCCGATGAGCGGGCTCGTGGGGCGGGAGCCCCAGCCGGCGGGCGAGGCCGCCTCCAGGTCCACGGCGGGTGTGAGGCCGTGGCTGCCGGCGAACAGCTCGCCGACGAGGTCGGCGGTGACCGCGACCAGACCGGCGCGGGCGAGTTCGACGGCGAGCCAACGGTAGGCGTCCTGGCCGACGTTGATTCCGGGCAGCAGCAGGACGACGGGGTAGGGGGCGCCGGCCGGGTCGGCGGGCAGCTCACCGGTCAGCCGCTCGGCGTCCGAGCCGGTGGGACGGGCCGGGTAGTAGACGCGCAGGTGGGCGGTGTCGAAGGGTTCCTTCAGGCCGGGCACCCGGCACGCCCACCACAGCGAGCGGACCGCCGTGTCCGGCGCGGGGGCGGTCACCGGGCTCTCGGCAGTTCGCGGTCGCCGCCCCACAGGCCGCGTACCAGACGGTCCGTCGTCTCCTGGCCGAAGTAGCGCACGCCCATGACGTTGGCGGGGTCGCGTTCGGCGATGTTGCGACGGGTCGCGAGGTCGGCGGCGGCGAGCGCGTCGCGCTCCTCCTCCGGAACGGTTTCGGCGGCGTCGACCCAGCCCAGCCAGCGGTCCACGTGGGCGTGGGTGAGCCGGCGCACGAGGTCGATGTGCTCTTCGTCGCGGGGCAGGGAGTAGCAGTACGCGGTGGGCGAGAGGCTCGCCCGGATGAAGCCGGCACGGCTGGTGAACCAGTCCAGTTTCGGGTGGCTGTCGCGGACTTCGAGCCACTCCTCCTCCAGCGGCGCGTAGTAGCGGTCGTACGCCTCGCCGTCGGCGATGAGGTTGGTACGGGGCACGGAGTCCAGGTAGAACCAGCCGCCGGGCCAGCACAGCAGGGCGATGGCCAGGTGGGGTACGCGGATGTGCGGTCCGAGCCACACCGTCAGATGGAGGTTGGCGAAGCCCTGGGTGGGGTTGCCGAGCCAGGAGTGGACCATCCAGTCGATCTCGGGCCCGCTGTAGGCGGCCAGCGAACCGCCGGGGCTCTCGGGCGGGTTGCCGTAGGAGTCGAGGGCGAGGGTGGCGGGGTCGCGGGTGAGCTCGAAACGGGCGTCGATCTTCGCCTTGAGTTCGCCGAGCAGTTCCTGCCATTGGTGGAAGGTCTCGGTGACGTCGGTGACGGGTGCCATGTCCGTCATGTCCTGCACAGCCTTGAGAGTCTCGGTCATGGCGCTCCTCGGGGGTGACTGGGGCGGAGGAAGGGGCGAGGTGGTCCCCGCCGCGGACGCCGGACGCCTGCCGGTGCCTGCCTGCTCGTACGGGTTACGGGCGCGGCGGGGTGGAGATCAGCTGGTACGCGGTCCGGGCTCCGGGACGGCGAGCGCGCCCGGGTCGGGTGCGGTGAGCGCGCCGGCCAGCCGCCAGGGCCTGCCGTCGACGAGGTCGGTGCGGCGGGAGACCAGGCGTCGGACCGCCTGGGCGGGGTGGACGGCGGAAAGGGTGAGCGGACCGGCCGCGGGTGTGGTCAGGGGGTGGCTGATCCGGCCGGTGAAGCCGCCGTCGCGGTTCTGCCAGAGCCCGAAGTTCACGGGCAGTGCGTGGATCGCCCCTTGGCCGTGACCGGCCGCGACCACGTTGATCCGGTTCTCGGCGGAGCGCTCGGGCAGGCCGAGGATGTGCTCCCAGGGCTCGGCGCCCGTGTGGCAGACGGCCGCGGTGTCCGCACCCGCGAGGGCGGCCAGCCGGAAGGTCTCCGGGTGGAGCGCGTCGTCCCCGACGACCAGGGCGACGCGGCCCCACGGGGCGTCGTGGGTCGACGGCGGGGCCGGCTTCTCGACCGCCCACCCGGAGTGCCGGGCGCAGGGGTGCAGCTGCGGCACGCGCAGCACCGGCCCGCCCGCGCCCAGCAGGAGCCCCGTGTGCACGCCGGCCTCGGGAAAGGTGCAGGCCAGCAAGGCGTCCGTCCCCCGCAGCGCCCCGGCCAGGGCGTCCACGGCGGCGCTGGTGAGGGTTGACGGATCGGGGTCGTCGCCGGGAACGACGCCGTCGGGCCAGAGGAACAGTTCCGGCAGCACGATCAACCGCGCGCCGGCTCCGGCGGCCCGGCTGACGAGCTCGACCGCTTCGCGGAGCGCGGTCTCGCCCTGTCCGGCCGGGCGCAGCACCGCGGCGGTGACGCTGTCGGCTCGCTCCGCGGGGAAGGGCGGCGACGGGCGCGGCTCGCTCGCGATCGGGCCGTAGAGCCAGGGCCGGCGGGCCGCGAAGAGGTCGGTGCCGTCGGGGCGCCGCTTGTCGTCGGCGGCGGCCGGCTCGATGTCGGCGACCACGACCGCCTCGCGGGTCCGGGGGGCCCGGGCCACCACGGTTCCGTCGGGGCGGACGATCTGGCTCTCGCCCGCTCCGTGCAGTGCCTCGGGCGGTACTCCCAGTCCCGCACTGACGGCGGCGAGATGGTCGTCGGGGATGAGGGGGCCGATCTTGTTGGCGGCCACCACCCAGACCTTGTTCTCGGCGGCGCGTACGGGTATGTGAAGAGATGCCTCGTCGAGCGCGAAGGAGTTGAGGCTGTTGAGCAGTACCTGGGCGCCGCGCAGGGCCAGCCCACGGCAGACCTCGTTGACGACTCCTTCCATGCAGGAGTACAGGCCGAACCGGCCGAGCGGCGTGTCGATCACCGGTCCCTCGGTGTCGGCCGGGTCGAGGTGGTCGTTCTCGCTGCCCATGAGCGTCTGCTTGTCGGCGCGGCCCAGGAGTGTGCCGTCCGGGCCGAAGAGAAGGCTCGCGGCGGTGATCCGCATGCCGTCGTCGCGGTCCGGCGCGGCGCCCTCGGTGGCGAGGGTGACGTGCAGCTTGACGAACAGTCCGTGGTGGGCGGCGGCTTGCGCGACCGCCGTAAGAAAGGGATCTTCGGGCCGGCACGCCTCGCGCAGCGCGTGGGCGCGGTCGCGGTACCAGGAGAGGTGGTTGCAGAACTCGGGAAGCACGACGAGCGCGGCGCCGCGGGACGCCGCCTCATCGACGGCGCGCAGCACGGCCGCGAGGTTCGACTCCTTGTCCTCCCCTACGGCGAACTGGGCCGCAGCCACCCGTACGGAGCCGGCGACGCGGGCCATGGCATCCTCCTGTGGTTCCTCTAGCGGAACAGCGTTTCCCAAACATACACTCGCAGCCGCCCTTGCGACAGAGGGAATTACCCCGTCATATCCCGGAGGCTGCCGTGCTCACTCATGTCGTTCTGATGCGGTTCACCGACCCCGGGGGGGGCGGCGGCGGGGGGGCGCGGCGCGGGGCCGACGCCGGCCATCAGACCGGGGTAAAGTGGCGAGGTAATCAGCGGCGCCACCCGGCGGTTCACG
>NZ_JBEOVJ010000109.1:0-24404 GCF_040295435.1 Streptomyces sp. NPDC002809 | reverse complement strand
GGGGCGGGGGGGCCCCCCCCCGGGCCCCCGCGGGGGTGGCCCCGCGCAACCGGCCCACCCCTTCGAATCCATGATCGCGCCCCGGCCGGCGTTCCGATCCCCCGCCTCGTAGCGGGCCAGGGCCGTGCGCCCCGCTGTTGTCACGACGTCTCGTACTGCGGACCGGGCTCTCCCGTCGGAGCATGGAACGAACAGTCGCCGACGACATCGGGACGAAGGGATGCCGGATGGGTGGTGAACGGCATGAGCCGCCACCGGACGGGTTCGAGGCCGAGCTGGACCAGATCGACGCCCTGAACCATTTGGAGGCGCCCCGCCCCGGCCCCTCGGCCCCCCCGGCACCGGCCGACGGGACGACGGAGGGCGCCAGGCGCCGCGACTCCCGGCTGCTGTCCGCCGGGTCCGCCCTGGCCGACGCCGACTGCATCGAAGACGCGATGAAGCTGGTGGTCGCCCTGTACGCCCCGGAGTTCCCGCTGGACGGCCAGTGCGTGTTCGGCATCAGCGAGGGAAAACTGAATGTCCTGGGGCAGTACGGCTTCCGGTCGGAGGGAGACGAACGAGGGTTCCGGATGCCGATGACGACCGGATATCCGGCCGCCGAGGTGGCCAGGACCGGTCGAGCCGTCTACCTCACCTCCCAGGAGGAGTACCTTCGCCGTTTCCCGGCGACCTGGCACATCTCCGCCCGCAGGAGCCGCGAGGCATGGGCCTTCGTGCCACTCGTGACCGCCGGACGCATCACCGGGGTCTGGCTGACCGCCTTCCGCACGCCCGTGGAGTTCACCGCTGCCGAACGTGCCTTGCTGACCACGACCGGGCGGATGATCGCCCAGGTACTCGAACGGGCCCGGGCAGGCAGAGCGGAACTGGAGCTCTCCCGCGGGCTGCGCCACAGCATGCGCACCGACGGCCCGGCCCTGACCGGACTGAGTGTGGCGACGCGCTACGTGCCGACCGGGGGAGGGCTCATGGTCGGCGGGGACTGGTACGACAGCATCGACCTGCCCAACGGCCGCCTCGCCCTGGTCATCGGCGACGTCCAGGGACACGATGTGCACGCAGCCGGGCTGATGGCCCAGCTGCGTACCGCCGTGCACGCCTACGCCGCGGAGGGACACGGGCCGGACGCCGTACTGGCACGGGCCTCACGCTTCCTGACCACCCTCGACGAGGACCGGTTCGCCACCTGTCTGTACATCGAGGCCGATCCCTCCACCGGCGACCTGCACATCGCGCGGGCCGGACATCCGCACCCGGTCCTGCGCACGCCGGACGGCACCTGTCTGATCAAGCACATCAGCGGCGGCCTGCCGCTGGGACTGATGCCCGGCGAGGAGGACTACCCCGTCGACATCGTCCGCCTGCATGACGACGAGGTCCTGATGCTGTGCACGGACGGGCTCATCGAGAACGGCGGCCACGACATGTACACCGGCTGGGTCCGGGTGCGCGACGCCTTCTCGCCCGGCCCCGTCGAGGACCTCGAAGCGATGGCCGACCGGCTCATGTCGGCCGTCCTCAGCCCCGAACCCGGGGACCCGCAGGGTGACATCGCGCGTGACGGTGACGACATCGCCCTCCTGCTCCTGCGCCGGGACCCCGGACAGGCGCGAGCGGAGGTCAGCCGGCGCCGGCTGATGCTGACCGTGGGACAGGACCAGGGTGAGGGGCTCGCCGAGGCCCGGGCCGAACTGAAGGCGCTGCTGCACGACTGGGCGCGGCCGGACCAGGTGGACACCGCGGTGCTGCTGGCCACCGAACTCCTCGGCAACGTACTCGTCCACACCGACCAGGACGGCGCCCTCAGCGCGTACGTCACCGGCGAGACCGGCCGTCGCCGGCTGCTCGTCGAGGTCATGGACCGCGGCGACGAACTGCCCCATCAGCGGACCCCCGGTGAACTCGCCTCGTCGGGCCGTGGCCTGATGCTGCTCGACATCCTGGCCGACCAGTGGGGCGTACGCCCCGAACCCGAGGGCAAGACGGCCTGGTTCGCACTCACCGAAGCGCCGCCGTCGGATGCCGGCGACACCGCCGTCGGCTGAATCCGACCCGCGGCGAGGCCACCGCAGCACGGGCGGCACTGCCGTCGGCCGACCTCGACCGCAGCAAGGCCGCCCCAGGACGACAATTCCCTCCCTCGCACGGGTACGAACGGCATGGTGTGAATTCCTGGAGTGATCATGCGGATACCCTGGGTCACCTCCCGTTTGATCGTCAGTACCCGAGGGGACCCCTGAATGCACCGCATGCGCACCGTATTTGCCGCACTCGGCATCACTGCCGGGCTGATCGCGGCCCCCGCGGCCTCCGCCTCCGCGAAGCCGGAGAGCCCGAAGGCCGAAGCCACGGCCAGGCACGAGCCCTGCACCGGCGAGTTCCACGACGACGCGCGGCTCGGCCCGAAGTGGCTGCCCAACAGGAATCTGGCCCCGGTCGGCCCGCTCCTCAAGGGCTACCAGCGCACCGGCGCCCTGTCACCGCAGGCCTTCCTGAAGAAGTACTGGGAGGGGCCCGCCGACTCAGGCAGCTGGAAGTACCCGCCCAACGACGGTTTCGGCGAGGTCAACGGCGAGATCGACAAGGAGCCCACGAAGCTGCGTCCCGGTCAGCGCCTGGACCGTTTCGGTTCCGAGTACGGCGGTTACCTCGCCCCGGCCGGTGACGCGTACGCGGAGCGCGCACTGCCCCCGCAGAACCTCAACACCCGTGACGCCGCGGTCGCCTGCGACTACCGCGTCTACAAGGTCGCCAAGCCGTTCTGGGTGTGGCAGGGCAGCATCGCCCCGTGGTTCGAGCAGCCCGGCGGAGGCCAGCAGATCAAGCTCGACGCCGTCTTCCTCGACCCGGGGGAGGGCCAGCGCCTGAACGTCAAGTGGCTGCTGGAGCACGACTACCTCACCCCCGCGGGCGTCTGACCCCGCCGTGGACCGCCGGGAACTGCGGACGGCGCTGAGCGCCTCAGGCGTGGCCGACGGCTACTTCCGCATCGAGGGAGTCCACGAACCGGCCCCCACCCCGACCGACTTCCTGTTCCTGAGGCAGGCGTCCGACGGGGTGTGGGAGACCGGGGCGTACGAACGGGGCAGGTACGAGGTGGTCGCCCGCCACCCGGACGAATCGGACGCGTGCGCCCACCTGTTCCGGCTGCTCGTCCCGTAGGACGACCCGGCACGGCCCGGTTGCTCCGGCCCGGTCAGCTTTCGCGGCCGGGCCGCTGCGCCACCACCGCCCCCAGCAGCAGCCCCGCGGCGATCGCCGTCACGAGCGTCACGAGTTCGGTGAGATCACGGAACCCTTCGACGGTGTCGCCGCCGGCCAGTGCCGTCAGACCGCGCATCCCCAGTGAACCGACCGTCAGCGTGAAGAAGCCCGGCAGTACGAGAATGATGCGCGGCGGCTGATCCGGGCGGCGCGCGAGCCAGGTGGTGGCGGCTCCCAGCACGACGGCCGCGGCGAACGTGCCGCCCAGGTCACCGAGCAGCGCGGTGAATCCCGACTGGACCCCCACCGTCACGTACACCAGGAGCAGCAGCCTGCCGAACATCCCCGCCGGTACGGCGAAGGCGAGCAGCGCACCGACCGTGAAGACGACCCAGCCCATGAACAGCGCCCAGCGCGGCAGATCCCCCTGCGCGGCGACATCGAACAGGGCCTCGCGGGGCCGGCCGGTGATGACCAGCCCGAGGACCACCCCCACGTACAACTGGACGAGCAGTGCGACGGCGTAGACGAGCCGGATGGCACCCGTCGTGAGGTACCCGGCCGCGATTTCTGCCGCCGCCGCGCTCAGATAGTCACCGGGCACGAAGAAGAACAGCGCCGGCAGCATCAGCAGGACCGGTCCGCCGTGCGCGCCGGTCCGCGCGAACACCTCCAGCGTGAGCACCGAGACGGTCACCGCGACGATCAGCGGCAGCACCTTCGCCAGCCGCGGCAGCCGGTCGGCCGCGACGACGAGGCACGCGGCGACCGTCGCGAGGACCGCGGTGCTCCCCACCTCGTACCAGGTCGGCTGCATCAAGGGCGCGAAGCCGACCGAGAACAGGACGATGCCGATCAGCTTCGCCCACCACGGGTACGGGGGAGGGGACGCGGTGATCGCGGTGAGGCGGCGCTTTGCCTGTTCCAGGTCCAGCCGGCCGGCCGTCACCTCGTGCAGGAACGGTTTGAGCGCCGCCACCTGATCCATCCGGAAGACCTCGGGGAAGGCGCGCACCACCACCGTGGAGCTCCTGCCGTGCGAGGTCACGGCGACGGTGGCAGCGTCCGGGAGCACGGCCAGGGACGCCGTGCCGCCGAGCCCCCGGGCCGCCGCGGAGACGGACCGTTCGATCTGCTCGGCCCCCTCGCCGCTGGAGCCGAGCATCAACCGGGTGAGCCGGCCGAGGAAGCCGGCGAGATCGTCGTGCCCGGTCTCCCGCACGACGTCCCGCGGCCCCTCGGTCATCCCTCTCTCCCCGTCACCGGACTCAGCGGAACGCCCGGGCGTACTCATGGAGGAACAAGGCCTCGACATGCGCCATGTGCTCGATCTCGCCGGGGTCCACGCTCTCGTTCGGGGCGTGGATGAGGCACTGCGGTTCCTCCACGCCCATCAGGATGATCTCGGCCGACGGATAGGCGTCCGCGAGGACGTTGCAGAGCGGGATGGACCCGCCCTGACCCAGGAACGTCATCGGTTTGCCGTACACCGCACGCATCGCCTCGCCGAGAGCCCCGTACGCGGCACCGTCCGTGGCCGCGCGGAACGGCGAGCCGGTGGACTCCGGTTCCACCTTCACCCGCACCCCCCACGGCGCCTGCTTCGTGAGGTGGCCGGTCAGCGCGGTCCGCGCGGCTTCCGCGTCGGTGCCGGGCGGGATCCGCAGACTGACGCGGGCCGCGGCCGTCGCCGGGACCGCGGCCGCCGAACCGACCACCGGCGGGCAGTCGATCCCGAGGACGGTGACGGCCGGGCGGGCCCACAGCCGGTCGGCGACGCTGCCGGTGCCGGAGAGCGGCACACCGTCGAGGACCCCGGCGTCGGCACGGAACTGCTGCTCGTCGTAGCCCGCGCCCTTCCAACTGCCCGAGGCGTCCAACCCGTCGACCCGCGTCGCACCCGACTCGGGGTCGCGCAGGGTGGAGAGCAGCTGGATCAGGGCAGCGAGCGCGTCGGGGGCGGGACCGCCGAACATGCCGGAGTGGATCTCGCCGGCCAGGGTGTCAACGGTCACGACGACGTTGACGAGCCCGCGCAGCGAGGTGGTGGCGGTCCCGACACCCACCGCCGCGTTTCCCGTGTCGCACACCAGCAGTGCGTCGGCCGTGAACAGGTCACGGTGCGCGTCGACGTACTGCTCCAGGCCTCCGGTGCCCTGCTCCTCCGAGCCCTCGGCCACGAACTTCAGCCCCACCGGGATGTTGTCGCCCAGCGCCCGCAGGGCGGTGAGGTGCATGACGATGTTGCCCTTGCAGTCGGCCGTGCCCCGCCCGTACCAGCGGCCGTCCCGTTCGGTCAGGGCGAACGGTGGCGTGGTCCACGCGTCGTCGTCCAGCGGGGGCTGCACGTCGTAGTGGCAGTAGAGCAGCACGGTCGGGGCGCCCGGCGGCGGCGGACGGTGCCCGATCACCGCGTTGCTGCCGTCCGGCGTCTCGACGAGGTGCACGTCGTGCAGCCCGGCCTCGGTGAAGGCGTCGGCCACCCACTGAGCGGCCCGGCGGCACTCCTCGGGCGGGTACTGGCGGGGGTCGGCGACCGACGGGATGGAGACCAGCTCGGTCAGATCGGCCTGGGCACGGGGCATCAGCCCGGCGATGCGGCCCGCGAGTTCGTCGGTGCTCATCAGCGCCTCACAGTGTCGTCGGTCTTGAGGTCGTCGATCTTGTCCTGGATCTTGTGCAGCTTGTCCGGGCAGTAGATCTCCAGGATCTTGGCCTCCGCCCGGACGGCCTCGGTGTCCGCGATCACGGGACGCTGACCGGGACCGGCGGCCCCGTTGCCCAGATTGATCTTCCACAGCGCGGTGTTGAGCGCGGAGCCGGGCTTGTCGCAGACCTGGCCGCCGTCGTTGCCCAGGGCCCGCTTGAGGGTGTTCACGTCCGGGCGGGGGTACCCGGCGTCCTCGGCCGCGTCCGCGAGCTGTTCGGCCTTCTTCGTCGCCTGGCCGTCGGTCTTGACGTTCTCGTACCGGATGACACCGACGACGGCGAGCGCCACCAGGAGCACGATCGCGCCGATGTACAGCCAGCGGTGTTCCGAGGCGAATCGAGTGGGGCTCATGAGGTGGCCTCCTCACCGGTCGGGTCGGCCGCATGCGTACGCCAGCTGGGTTTGCGCAGTCGCAGGAACAGATACGGGACCAGCAGACCGAGGATGAGGAGACCCCCGCCGATGATCGCGACGTACACGCCGATGCTGCCGCCGCCGAACTGCGACGGCGGTACGAAGCCGATCGCCAGAGCCGCGACCGAGGCCAGCAGACCGACCACGCACAGCAGGTTGAGGGCCGGGACGCGATAGCCGCGCGGATGGTCCGGCTGGGTCTTCCGCAGCCGCATGGCCGCCACGAACATCAGCAGGTACACGATCAGATAGACCTGCGTGGTGATGGTGGAGAAGATCCAGTAGACGTTCGAGACGTTGGGGATCAGTGCGTACATCAGGGCGATGACGGTCGTCACCACACCCTGGGTGACCAGGATGTTCTGCTGGATCCCGTGCTTGTTGAGGCGCTGGAGGTACGGCGGCAGGTAGCCCTCGCTGCGGGAGATCTCCAGCAGGCCCTTGGAGGGTCCGGCCAGCCAGGTCAGCATTCCGCCGAGGGCCGCCGACACCAGCATCACCGCGGCGATCGGTGTCATCCAGCCGACGTGGAAGTGGGCGAAGAACGCGTCGAACGCCTGCATCACACCGGCGGTCAGGCTCAGCTGGTTCGCCGGCACCACCCAGCTGATCGCCAGCGCGGGCAGGATGAAGATCAGCAGCACGAGCCCCATCGCCAGGAACATCGACTTCGGGTACTCCTTCGCCGGGTTCTTCAGCGAGGAGACGTGGACGGCGTTCATCTCCATGCCGGAGTACGAGAGGAAGTTGTTGACGATCAGCACGAGGCTGGCGAGCCCGGCCCACTGGGGGAGGAGGTGCGAGGAGGTCATCGGCGCGGCGGAGCTGTTGCCCTGCCCGAGGAAGACCATGCCGAGCACGACCAGCACGGTGCCGGGGATCAGTGTTCCGATCACGAGGCCCCAGGACGAAAGCCCGGCCAGAGCCTTGGTGCCGCGCGAGGAGATCCAGACCCCGGTCCAGTAGAGCACCATGATCACGATCGCGGTGTAGATGCCGTTGGAGGCCAGGGCCGGATCGATGACGTAGGCGATGGTGGATGCCACGAACGCGAGCAGGCTCGGATAGTAGAAGATCGTCATCGCGAACTGGCACCACACCGCCAGGAATCCGAGCGGCTTCGACAGTCCCTCACTCACCCAGCGGTACACACCGCCCGGCCAGCCCGATGCCAGTTCGGCCGAGACCAGGGCGGTCGGCAGCAGGAACACGATCGCGGGGATGAGGTAGAGAAAGACACAGGCGAGCCCGTAGACGGCCATGGTTGGCGCCGCCCGCAGGCTCGCCACCGATGCCGTGGTCATCAGAGCCAGCGTCAGCCAGCTGAGTCGTGGTGCCGCCGGCCGGGCCCTGGCCACGGGTCGTGCCGCTTCCTTGGGCAGGTCGGCCGGCATGTCCATCGCGCTCATGCGTACCTCCGGTTGCAACGCCACAGATGCGGGGCGTTCGAAACGTCAGCTTCCGTTGACCTGCGTCGGTTCGCGCGCGGGGTCACCCGAATGGGTGGCCGGGCGGCCAGCGGTGGGAGTGGCCGGTGTGTCCCCCGCATGCATGGGCGCCCCTCACCGTCGTGAGGTGTTCCTGTCAGAACTGTTGACACCCCCTCCGGTGGCTGGCTTTATGGGCACCACATATGGGAGCGCTCCCATGGATGTGCTCCCATGGATACGCGGTCCCGCCCCCACCGACGTACGGAAGGGAACGTTCCGTTGCGCGCGCTCACTCTCCCCACCCTGCGAAGACGACACCGACGTGCCGGAAGCCGCCCGTCCGCACACCGGCCCGCCCGTCACGGCGTCATCGCGCTGGCACTCGCCCTTGGTGCCGGCCTGTTGCTTCCGCTGTCGCTGTCCGGCCAAGCGACCGCCGCACCGGCCTTCGACTACGGCGAGGCACTCCAGAAATCGGTGCTGTTCTACGAGGCGCAGCAGTCCGGCACACTCCCCGACGGCAACCGGGTCGGCTGGCGCGGCGACTCGGCCCTCGACGACGGCAAGGACGTCGGCCTCGATCTGACGGGCGGGTGGTACGACGCCGGTGACCACGTGAAGTTCGGCCTCCCGATGGCCTTCTCCACGACCATGCTGGCCTGGGGAGGCGTCGAGCAGGAGAGCGCGTACGCGGCCTCGGGCCAGCTTCCGTACCTGAGGAACAACCTCCGCTTCGTCAACGACTACTTCCTCAAGGCACACCCCTCGCCCTTTGTCCTCTACGGGCAGGTGGGGAACGGCGGGGACGACCACAAGTGGTGGGGGCCGGCCGAGGTGATGCCGATGGCGCGGCCCGCCTACAAGATCGACGCCTCCTGCCCCGGTTCCGACCTGGCCGGCCAGACAGCCGCGGCCCTGGCCTCGTCGTCGATGGTGTTCGCCGACAGCGACCCGGCGTACGCCGCGAAGCTGATCACCCACGCGAAGCAGCTGTACACCTTCGCCGACACCTACCGCGGCAAGTACAGCGACTGCATCACCGACGCGCAGGCCTACTACAACTCCTGGAGCGGGTACGACGACGAGCTGGTCTGGGGCGCGATCTGGCTCTACAAGGCCACCGGCGACACCGCGTACCTGGCCAAGGCCGAGTCGTACTACGACAGCCTCTCGACCGAGCCGCAGAGCACCACGCGGTCCTACCGCTGGACGCTCTCCTGGGACGACAGCTCCTACGGCGCGTATGTGCTGCTCGCGCAATTGACGGGGAAGCAGAAGTACGTCGACGACGCGAACCGCTGGCTGGACTGGTGGACGGTCGGCGTCAACGGGCAGCGGGTGGCCTACTCGCCCGGCGGCCAGGCCGTGCTGGACAGCTGGGGATCGCTGCGGTACGCGGCGAACACCGCCTATGTGGCGCTGAGTTACTCCGACTGGCTGACCACCGACACCACCCGTAAGGCCCGCTACCACGACTTCGCGGTCCGTCAGATCGACTACGCGCTCGGTGACAACCCGCGCAGGTCGAGCTACGTGGTCGGTTTCGGCAGCAACCCGCCGGCCGAGCCGCACCACCGCACCGCCCACGGCTCGTGGACCGACCAGATCACCAGCCCCGTGGCGAGCCGGCACACGCTGTACGGAGCGCTGGTCGGCGGGCCCGGTGCGGCGGACGACACGTACACCGACGACCGTTCCGACTACGTGAACAACGAGGTAGCCACCGACTACAACGCGGCCTTCACCGGGGCACTGGCCCGGCTCTACGGCGAGTACGGCGGCGCCCCGCTCGCGGACTTCCCGCAGCAGGAGACACCGGACGGGCCCGAGATGTCCGTCCAGGCCTCGGTCAACGCGGCGGGCGGCAACTTCACCGAGATCAAGGCCTACCTGGTGAACCGGTCGGCGTGGCCCGCGCGCGCCCTCACCGATGCGTCCGTGCGCTACTACTTCACCCTGGAACCGGGCGTCACGCCCGCGCAGATCAGTTTCACCACGAACTACAACCAGTGCGGTGAGGTGACCGGCCCCACGCATGACGAGGGCGACGTCTACCACGTGACGGTGGACTGCTCCGGTACGGACATCGCACCGGCCGGCCAGTCCGCGTACCGCAAGGAGGTGCAGTTCCGGATCACCTCGGCCGGCGCCTGGGACCCGTCGAACGACTGGTCCTACCCGTCGTCGGCCACGACCCCCGGCACCACGCCGGTGGACGCGCCGCACATGGTGCTGCTGGAGGGTGCGGCGCCGCAGTGGGGGACCGCCCCCGACGGTACGGACCCGACACCCGGCCCCGGTCCGACCACGACACCGGACCCGACGCCGACGCCGACTCCCGGCCCCACGGAGACGCCCGGCCCGGCCGGGTCCTGCGCGGTCACGTACCGGGTCAGCCAGTCCTGGGGCAGCGGATTCACGGCCGACGTCGCGGTGCGGAACACCGGGACCGCCCCGGTCGACGGGTGGCAGCTCGGCTTCGCCTTCGGCGGGGCCGAGACGGTCACCAACGCCTGGAACGCGACCGCGACCCAGTCCGGCTCCCGCGTCACGGTGAAGAACGCCGGGCACAACGCGGGCATACCGGCGGGCGGCACCGTCTCCTTCGGATTCCAGGCCACCGGTGCGCCGGCACAGGATCCGGCCTCCTTCATCCTCAACGGGACGGAGTGCGGCTGACCGACGAGGGGTGCTGAGCGGCGCCGCCGGGACAGCACCCCTCGAGCCGTCAACCGGTGACCGTGCCGCGCGACATGCTCGCCGAAGGCAGGCACTTCCCCGTCGGGACCCCCGGCTTCGGGACGGCGGCCGCGTACCGGCCGCACACGCCCGCCGAGCGGACTCCCGGAGCAGGGCCGCGGTGATCTGTGGTTGGCTGCGCCGAGACGGTACGGACGGAGAGTGTGGCGCATGGTGCTGGACGTGGATGGTGAGCGGTTCACCGTGACCCGCCGGGCGGGCAGTCCCGGGGTCTACGACTTCGACTGGGATTCCGGGCCGAACCAGGGGTACGGATTCACGTCGGCCGTTCACGGGGCCGCGGCCATGGACCGGGCACAGCTCGAGGACGCGGCACGGGGATTCCTGGAGCAGGTGGACCCGGCGACGGGCTACATCGAGGACTGAGGTCTCCCTGCAGGCAGGCAGGCGCGGACAGCCCCCCATGCTCATCGGTTCCGTCTCCGAAAGGGAGCGCACATGAAGATCATCGACGCGAAGGTCGTCGTCACCGGCCCAGGACGCAACTTCGTCACCCTGAAGCTGACGACCGACGAGGGTGTCACCGGGCTCGGCGACGCCACACTCAACGGACGGGAGCTGGCCGTCGTCAGCTACCTCACCGACCATGTGGCGCCGCTGCTCACCGGCCTCGACCCGCACAGGATCGAGGACACCTGGCAGTACCTCTACCGCGGCGCCTACTGGCGGCGCGGGCCGGTCACCATGGCCGCGATCGCCGCCGTGGACGTGGCGCTGTGGGACATCAAGGCGAAGACCGCAGGCCTGCCGCTCTACCAGCTGCTGGGCGGCGCGAGCCGGGAGCGCATCGGCACCTACGGCCACGCCAACGGACGTGACATCCCCGAACTCCTCGACTCCGTACGGGCCAGGCTGGCCGAGGGCTACCCAGCCGTCCGGATCCAGACGGGCATTCCCGGGCTCAAGGCCGTGTACGGCGTGTACAACCAGGACGACGAGGGCGCGACGGTCGCCCACCAGCAGGCCCGCCCCCTGGTCGAGGACTGGGACACGGACGCGTACCTGCGTCACACACCGGCCGTCTTCGACGCGGTCCGCGCGGAGTTCGGTGCCGAACTGCCGCTGCTCCACGACGCCCACCACCGGCTCACCCCGATCCAGGCGGCGCGGCTGGGCAAGGACCTGGAGCCGTACCGGCCGTTCTGGCTGGAGGACTGCACTCCCGCCGAGAACCAGGAGGCGCTGCGTCTGGTCCGCCGCCACACCACCACGCCGCTGGCCGTCGGCGAGGTCTTCAACACCGTGTACGACTACCAGGCACTGATCACCGAGCAGCTGATCGACTACGCACGTTCGGCGGTCACCCACTTCGGCGGGGTCACGCCGCTGCGCAAACTCTTCGACTTCGCCGCCCAGTACCAGGTGAAGAGCGCCGTTCACGGACCGGAGGACATCTCGCCGGTCGGGATGGCCGCGGCCGTCCACCTCGATCTCGCCGTTCACAACTTCGGCATCCAGGAGTACTCGGGCCACAGCCCTCTGACCGAGGAGGTGTTCCGGCACGCGTACACCTTCACCGACGGGTACCTGCACCCGGGCGAGGCGCCGGGTATCGGTGTGGAGCTGGACGAGGAGGCGGCGGCCGCGCATCCGTACGTACGGGCCTATCTTCCGGTCAACCGCCTCCGCGACGGCAGCGTCCACGACTGGTGAGCCGCGTGGCGCCGCCGTCCGGAGGCGCCACGGCGGCCCGGGCAGGGCCGCCTACGGGTAGGCGGGCTGAAGACCCGCGTACACCCCTTCCCTGCCGATCAGTTCGTCGTGCGTCCCCACCTCGGCGATCCGGCCGTCCTTCATCGCCACGATGCGGTCGGCACCCTGGATCGTGGAGAGCCGGTGGGCGACGACGAAGACCGTACGGCCGTGCACGAGCCGGGAGAGGGCTTCCTGCACGAGGGCCTCGGAGCGGTTGTCCAGCGCGGAGGTGGCCTCGTCGAGCACCAGCACCCTGGGGTCGCGGATCAGCGCCCGCGCGATGGCGAGCCGCTGCTTCTGGCCGCCCGAGAGCCGCGCTCCCCGCTCGCCGACGACCGTGTCGAGGCCGAGCGGCAGGTCCTTGACGAACTCCAGCGCGTTGGCGTCCGCCAGCGCCTGTATGAGCGTGGCCTCGTCCGTGTCTCCCATCCCGTACGTCACGTTGTCACGGATGCTGCCCTCGAAGAGGATCGACTCCTGCGGCACCACGGACAGGAACCGCCGGTAGCTGCGCAGATCGAGGCCCGCCATGTCGGTCCCGTCGAGCATGATGCGGCCCGACGTGGGCCGGATGAAGCCGATGAGGAGATTCAGGACGGTCGACTTGCCGGCGCCCGATGCGCCGACCAGTGCGACCGTCTCGCCCGGACGTGCGGAGAGGGTGAACCCGTCGACCGCGGGGTCCGCGTCGGCGTAGGCGAAGCCGACGCCCTCGAAGTCGATCCGGCCGGTGACGCGGTCGACCTGCGCCTTTCCGGCGTTGTGTTCGAGGTCGGGTGCCTGGAGCACCTCACCCGCCGAACGCACCGACTCCAGCCCCTTGGTGAGGATGGGCGCCAGGCCCAGCAGCGTGGTCACGGAGCCGGTCAGGACGGTGAAGAAGGCGCTGAGCATGACGACGTCACCGGGGGTGATGGGCATCCAGCCGTGGTAGGCGACCAGGGCGGACCCCGTCAGGCACAGTACGCCCAGCGTGTTGAGGATGACCCAGGCCAGCGATCCGAAGCGGCCGTTGATCACGTCCAGGCGCAGCCCGGCCGCGAAGACCTGGCGCAGCGAACCGTCGACCCGGCCGAGCGCGGTGCGCTCCAGTCCGTGGGCGCGGGTGATGGGTATGAGCGTGGTCATCTCGCCGACGCGGGAGGAGAGCTGTTCGACCTCGCGCCGGAAGGACTCGTTGTGGCTGCGCAGCCGGGCGCGCAGTTTCATCACGAGGAGACCGGCCGCGGGCACCACGATCAGGAAGACGGGAAGGAAGGCGGGCACGCGCACGCCGATGACGACGAGACCGCCGACCAGCGTCACGACGGCTCCGAGTCCCATGTCGGCGCTCTGCTGCATCATCTGCTCCACCGACTCCACGTCGCGGACCACCTTGGCCTGCAGGACGCTCGAACTGACCCGTGAGTGGTAGCCGATGGACAGTTGCTGCATCCGGCGGCACAGCGCCGAGCGCAGCGTCGTGCCCATGCGGCGGATGCTGCCGCCGAGGCAGCGTACGTACCACTGGTGGAGCGGGTAGTTGATCACGAGGATGAACAACAGGACGCCGGTGGCCTTCCACAGCCTGGACTCCGGTCCGTGCTGGACGACCACGTCCAGGACCGTGGCGGTGATCAGCGGAAGCAGCCAGATGGGGCTGTGCTTCACGACGAAGAAGCCGACCGCGAGTGCCAGCCGCCCGCGGTCGGGCCGGAAGAGGTGGCCGAGGGTGCGGAACGGGTTCTCGCCGCGGTAGCGGTGGTCGAGATGGTCGAAGGGCGCCAGGGGTTCGGCGGAGGATGGGGAAACCGCTTTCTGCATGGTGTCCATCCCACCCCGCTCCCGCGGTCCGGGGCAACCCCGTCCCACGGACGGGACACGAGGCCCCGGGAAACCGCCGGGGGATCCGACGGGCCTCAGCGGACGCGGACTTCGCCCGGCAGCGGCTCGGGGGCGGGCTCCTTGCGGTGCGGGCGCCCCGCCGAGGCGATCACGCCGGTGACCAGGCCGGCGAGCAGACCCCAGAACGCGGAGCCGATCCCCAGCAGCGTCACGCCGGAGGCGGTGGCGAGGAACGTCACCACGGCCGCTTCCCTGGACGCCTTGTCGGCCAGTGCCGCGGACAGGGAGGCCTCGATGGTGGCGAGCAGGCCGATCCCCGCGATCGCCAGGACGAGTTCCTGCGGCATCGCGGTGAGGAGCGAGGCGACGGTGGCGCCGAGCAGGCCGACACAGAGGTAGAAGACGCCCGCCCACACGGCGGCGAGGAAGCGCCTGTCGCGGTCGGGGTGTGCCTCCTCGCCGGTGCAGATGGCGGCCGTGATCGCGGCCAGGTTGAGGCCGAACGCCCCGAAGGGCGCCAGGACGGCGTTGGCCGCGCCGGTCCACGTCATCAGCGGCGAGACCGGCACGTCGTAGCCGGCACCGCGGATCACCGCGACGCCGGGCAGGTTCTGCGAGGCCATCGTGACGACGAACAGAGGTGCGCCGACGCTGACGAGGACCTTCCAGTCGAACTCCGGCGTGGTGAAGACCGGGGTGGCCAGGGCGAGCCGGACCTTGCCCAGCTGCCAGCCGCCGGTGAACACGGTGGCCACCACGCCCGCGGCGAGCGCCAGCAGCACCGCGTACCGGGGCAGCAGGCGCCGGCCCAGCAGATAGAGCACGAACATGGGGAACGCGACCGCGAATCCGCCGTGCATGGTGCTGAACAGGCCCGTGCCGAACCGCAGCAGCACCCCGGCGAGCAGCGCGGCCGCCAGCGGCACCGGGATCCGGCCCATGAGACGGCTGAACCAGCCCGTCACACCGCTCACGAGGATCAGCAGGGCCGAGAAGACGAACGCGCCGACCGCCTGAGCCATCGACACACCGCTCAGACCCGTCGTGAGCAGCGCGGCTCCCGGCGTCGACCAGGCGGTCACGACGGGCGCCCGGTAACGCAGCGACAGCCCGATGCAGGTGCAGGCCAGTCCGACACCGAGCGCCAGCATCCAGGAGGAGATCTCGTGCGAGTCCGCCCCCGCCGCCTGCGCGGCCGTGAAGACCAGCGCCGCCGAACTGGTGACCCCGACCATGACGGCGATCAGGCCGGCGACCACGGCCGATGGCGGCGCGGCGGAGCGTATACGGGTGATCGCGAACATGAGTGAGCCACTTTCCTGTGCTGTGCCCGACTGGGTGCGTGTCCGGCGCGGTGCCTGCCCGGCCGGTGGCGGTGCCTGACTGCGCCGACGGCAGGCTGTCGGCCGGGCGCGCCCGCGGGGCGTTCCATATATGGAACGTTCTGTATGTGGAACACTAGAGAGGCGGGCCGACGCCCGTCAACCAGGACAGTGGAGCGGGTGCACGGCCTATGGGGCTGAACGAGGACGTGGGACGTCGGCTGCGAGCGCTGCGGCGCGAACGGGACCTGTCGCTGTCGGAGTTGTCCCGGCGCTCCCGCGTCGGCAAGGGCACGCTCTCGGAGCTGGAGAGCGGCACACGCAACCCCACTCTGGAGACCTTGTACGCACTCACCACCGCGCTCGGCCTTCCGCTCAGCGCCGTACTGAGCGACCTGCGACCGGGGGACGGCTCCGGCCCGGCACTTCCCGGCGTCTCGGGAAGTGCCGTAACCGCCGTTCTTCTGGAGCGGTACGAGGACGGGGCCGCGGTCACCGACGTGTTCCGCATCAGCATCACGGCGGGCGCCGTACAGGAGTCGGAAGGGCACGTCCCGGGTACGCGGGAGAGCCTGATGGTGCTGTCCGGCACCGCCGTCGTCGGCCCGCCGGACGACACCCGTACGGCCGGCCCCGGCGCCTTCGCGCACTGGCGGGCCGACGCACTCCATGTCTACGGCGCGCCCGACGGGGATGTGGAGGGCATCCTCTTCGTCCGTTATCCCCCGCCGGGGGAGCCCGCCGGGGGAGCGGGCCGGAGTGCCGTGAGCGACGACGGCTGAGCGCAGGGGCTCACGCCGCGTCGGCCGCCACGTCGTTCGCGCACGGGAAGGCGGGGTGGTCGCCGAGCCGGCGCACGAAGTCCTGGAGCCGGGGGTGAGCGGACAAGGAGTTGACCGGGCCGGGCTGGACGAGTGCCACCCACAGGTCCACGTCGGCGGCCGTCAGCTCCGCACCCAGCACATAGGGGTGCAAGGAGAGACGGCGCTCCATCAGGTCGAGCGCCGCCGAACGCTCCGAGGGCGATGCGGACGGGGTGACCTTCTGGTCCAGCAGCTCACGCAGGGCTTCGATGTCCGCGGCGAGCTCCGGCGGGTGCAGCGCGGAGGGGCAGGCCTCGTTGTGCCCGGAGAGCAGACCGGCCAGGTCGCGGAGGATGTCGGGCGTGTGGTTGCTGACGATGCGGCCGCTCCAGCGGTCGCACAGGGCGGGAGCCGTCAGCGGTCCGTCGTAGTGGTGCACCGTCGCCTCGTACGCACTGCGCAGCGAGGCGAAGGCCTCGGGGGTCGCGGCCGGGTGGGTGAGGAGCGTGGTGGCGACCGAGTCCCGCAGGCCGAGAAGGCCGAGAGTGATGGAGATGCGCAGCGAGCGCGGACAGCTCGCCGACAGGAAGAGCTCGTAGCGATGCGGCGCCGGATAGAAGCCGCCGGCGAGACCGACGCCGATCCTGCTGTCGAAGCGGGGGGACGGTACACCCGACGACGGGCGAAGGCCTGCGGCGCGTGCAGCGGAGGCGGAGGAAACGGGGCCGCGCTGCGGCGAGTTGTCCGTGCTGGAACCGCGCGATGCTGTCTCGGGCATGACTCTCCCTATGGGGATCCCTGGGGGAACGACGAAGCCACCGCCGCCATGCTGGCACCGGCGGCCGGATGCGGAGCGACTGTGCTTGCGTACCGGTCCGGACCGAAGGACCTGCCCCGGCCCGGCACGAGCGCACCGGAACGAGGAGTCCGGCCGATCGGGCGGGGGCAGGTCCGACGCGGACTAGTAAGCGCTGGAGACGCGCAACAGATCGATGTGCAGGCGCCTCGTCAAGCCGTTCCTGGGCAATTCCCACCGGTCCTGGCCATCGGGGCTCGCGAGACGCGAGACCGCGCTTGTCCTGTTGCTCCAACAGGACCCGGTCGTCACCCGGGGCACCCCATCGCGGTGGAAGGGTTGCCTGTCAGCGGGCCGGGGCCGATGACCGCACGAGCGGGAACTCCCGCACGGGCAGCGCTGACAATCGTGACCGTCCACGCCAGTTTCGGTGCGTCCGGTGGCGCCGTCAAGAAGGCGGGACGTGCCGTCTCGCCTGGTGGTCACCGGCGTTGACATCCTTTTCGATGCGGCCCTAACCTCCGGCGCAGAGCAGAACGGTCACGAGTGCCGGCGAAGAGCCCTGGCTTGCCGGCCGGCAACCCTCGCACGCGGTGGGGTGCCCCAGGTGAGGACCGGACCGGATGACGTTCGGTAAGCGTGAGGCCCCGCGGGGCGGAATGGTGACGGTGAGCGAGATGAACGCAGCTGACGGGATGGCCGCTCGGCGGCCCCGCGGCTGCGTCCTGCTGTGCGCGGACCGCTCCGTCGACCTGCTGCGTGTCAACAGCGCGCTGTGTACGGCCGTTTCACGCCCTCTCTGTCAAGGCTGACGGCTCTCCTATTCCCTGACATCCACCGCTGCCGCGGTGTGCCCTCTCCCCACCCGGCCCCTGAGCCGCGCTGTGTGCCGCGTCCCGACGGCCCGTCCCCGACGGGCGCGGTGCCGCAGCCTCCCGCGGTCCGGGGTGTCCGCATCCGCTGGAGCCCTCCATGAGTGAACTCTCCGGCGTCGCTGTGTCCCCGGGACCAGCGCCGCCCACCGACGCGAACCCCCGTCCCGGCCCGAACGCCGCGCCCAGGCCCCTGGCGGCGCAGCGGGTCCTCCCGCTCAGGCGTCCCGGCCGATGGATCGCCACGATCGTCGTGCTCGTGCTCGGCGCCCAGATCGCTCACGGTCTGGTGACCAACCCGTTCTACCAATGGGGCCGTTTCCAGTACTGGTTCCTGCGGCCGGCGATCCTCGACGGACTGCTCGTCACCCTCGAAGCGGCGGTGTACAGCGCCGCGCTGGGCCTGCTCGGCGGTGTCCTGCTGGCCCTTGCGAGGCTCTCCCCGAACCCGGTGCTGCGCACGGCGAGCTGGCTCTACACGTGGCTGTTCCGTTCGGTGCCGCTGATCGTGGTCCTGCTGTTCCTCTACAACTTCAGTGCCCTCTACCGCACGTTGAGCATCGGGGTGCCGTTCGGTCCGGCCTTCTTCACCTTCGACGAGTCGCGCCTCGCCACCGACATGGCCGTCGCGGTCGTCGGACTGAGCCTCAACGAGGCGGCCTACGCCTCCGAGGTGGTGCGCGGAGGCATCCTCTCCGTGGACCAGGGGCAGCACGAGGCGGCCGCCGCACTCGGCCTTCCGAGGCGATACCAGTTCGCGAAGATCGTCTTCCCGCAGGCGCTGCGCTCGATCACCCCGAACTACGTCAACCAGTTGATCGGTCTGATCAAGGGCACCTCGCTGGTCTTCTACGTCTCCCTGCTCGACCTGTTCGGCTCCGTACAGAGCATGGGCAGCACCTACCCCGGCGACATCGTGCCCCTGCTGCTGGTCGCCACCGTCTGGTACCTGATCCTCACCAGCGCCGTGTCCGTCATCCAGTTCTACGTCGAGCGGCACTACTCGCGGGGCGCGCTGCGCACCCTGCCGCCGACCCCGCTGCGGAAGGTACGGACCGGCCTCGGCGAACTGAGGGCCCGGGTCCGGAGGGAGACGGCGACATGACCACCGACACGCAGGAGATACGCCCGGCCGCCGTCGAGGTGCACGACGTGTACAAGTGGTACGGCAGCCAACGGGTCCTGGACGGGGTGGAGCTGACCGTGCGGCCCGGTGAGGTCACGGTCATCCTCGGGCCGTCGGGCTCGGGCAAGTCCACCCTCCTCAGGGTGATCAACCACTTGGAGAAGCCGGAGATCGGCCATGTCAGCCTGAACGGCGAGATGATCGGTGTACGCCGGCAGGGCGAACGGCTCAAGGAACTCAGCGAGCGGGTCATTCTGGCCCAGCGCAGCCGGATCGGTTTCGTCTTCCAGAACTTCAACCTGTTCCCGCATCTGACCGTGCTGGACAACGTGGCGGCCGCCCCGGTGGCGACCGGCAGGCTCGCCAAGGGCGCGGCCCGGGAGCAGGCCCGCGACCTGCTGGCCCGGGTGGGTCTCGCAGACCGGGCCGGGGCGTACCCCCGGCAGTTGTCCGGCGGCCAGCAGCAGCGTGTGGCCATCGCCCGTGCCCTCGCCCTGCGGCCCGGCGTCATTCTCTTCGACGAGCCGACGTCCGCGCTCGACCCCGAACTGGTCGGCGAAGTGCTGGCGGTCATCAAGGACCTGGCGAGCAGCGGCACGACCCTCGTCATCGTCACCCACGAGATCGGCTTCGCCCGTGAGGTCGCCGACCGGGTCGTCTTCATGGACGGCGGCCGGATCGTCGAACAGGGCTCTCCCGCGCAGGTGTTGGACGACCCGCAACATGACAGGACCAGGGACTTCCTCAGCAAGGTGCTCTGACCCCCGCACGTCGTGGAGCGAGGCGGTCCGGCCGCGGCCCACCCGGCACTCCCTCCGTCCCACCGGCGCCGCCCGGCATTCGCTCCCCGCCACCGCCCACCCGGCACTCCTTCGGTACCACCGCACCCACTCGGCATTCCTTCGGTACCACCGCCGCCCACCCGCCACCCGACAAGGACAGTCATGCACACCCTCAGTCTCCGCAGCAGCCTCCTCCGCGGCGTCACCGCCTCCGCGGCCGTCGCCTCCCTCGCCCTAGGTCTCGCCGCGTGCGGCGGCGACAGCGACGCCGCCTCCAGGAGCGGCACAGCCGCAGCCGGAACGGTCACCGTCGGCGCCCTGTCCAACGGTGCCGGGAAGGAGACCGCGCTCAAAGTGTCCGAGGTCGAGTCGATCAGTGCCGGACTGCCCGCGGAGATCGCCGAGCGAGGCACGCTGGTGATCGGCGTGGGTGCGTTGCCGGCGGGGTTCCCGCCCCTGGCCTACGTGGGTGACGACCAGAAGACGCTCACCGGCGCCGAACCCGACCTCGGCCGACTGGTCGCGGCGGTCCTCGGGCTCAGGGCGGAGATCAAGAACTCGACCTGGGAGAACATGTTCGTCGGGATCGACAGCGGCAAGGTCGATGTGGCCCTGTCCAACGTCACCGACACCGAGGAGCGCAAGAAGAAGTACGAGTTCGCCTCCTACCGGCAGGACAACCTCGCTTTCGAGGTGGGGAAGAAGAGCACCTGGAACTTCGACGGCGACTACCGGAACCTGGCCGGCAGGACCGTCGCCGTCAGCGCGGGCACCAACCAGGAGAAGATCCTTCTGGAGTGGAAGGAGAAACTGGCGAAGGACGGCAAGACGCTCGACGTCAAGTACTACCGGGACAGCAACGCCACCGCGCTGGCACTGGCCGGCGGGAAGATCGACATCTCCTTCGGCCCCAACCCCGGCATCGCCTACCACATCACCCAGACGGCGAACACGCCGAACGCGACGCGTAACGCGGGCAAGTTCTCCGGCGCGGGTGCGACGCTCCAGGGCCTGATCGCGGCCACCGCGAAGAAGGACAGCGGGCTTGCCGAGCCGATCGCAGCCGCGATCAACCATCTGATCAAGAGCGGCCAGTACGCCCGGTGGCTCGCCGCCTGGAACCTCTCCAACGAGGCCGTCGACAGCTCACGGGTCAACCCGCCCGGGCTGCCGCTCGACAACTCCTGACCCACCGCCCGTCCGGGGGCCCCGCCGTGCCGCGGCCGGGCCCCCGCCCCGCCCGGCGCGTTCCCGACACGGAGACCCAGTACCGCCATGCTCACCAGCAATCACGCCCCGTCCCCGAGCCCCCACCCGCCACACGTCCTGGACAACGCGGCCTGGGCCGCACTGACCGGCCCGCACATCCGGTTCGCCGAGCGGGTCGGCCGGGCCGCCCGCTACCCCACGGACGTCTCCCCGTTCACCGCCCTCGACGATCCCACCGACCCCCGCGCCTGGGACGACCTGGCCGCACTGGTCGGGCCCGGGACCGTCACCCCGGTCACCGGCGTCCAGTCCGTGCCCGACGGGTGGGAGACCGAGCAGAGCGGTGACGGAGTCCAGCTGATCGACACCGCACTGCACGCCGAACCGGCGCCCGAAGCGGTGCGGCTGGGCCCCGCCGACGTACCCGAGATCCTCGGACTGATCGCCCTCGCCAGACCGGGCCCCTTTCTGCCCCGTACCGTCGAACTGGGCACCTATCTCGGCATCCGCGACCGCGGACGCCTGATCGCCCTGGCCGGCGAACGGCTGCGTCCGCCTGGCTGGACGGAGATCAGCGCCGTCTGCACCCACCCCGACCATCGCGGCCGGGGCCTGGCCACCCGGCTCGTCCGCGCCGTCGCTGCGGGGATCCGGGAGCGGGGCGACGTCCCCTTCCTGCACGCGGCCGCCAGCAACACCGACGCGATCCGGCTCTACGAGTCGATCGGTTTCACCCTGCGCCGCCGCAGCCGGTTCGTGCTCGTCCGAGCCCCCGGGGCGGGGCCGGACGACGCCCGGGATCCGCGGATCCCGCCGGTCCACGCGCGGCTCAGCCCGCGCCCAGGAGGTTGACCATACGGATGTAGCGGACCCAGTCCCAGTGGGGACCCGGGTCCGTGTGGTCCGTACCCGGCACCTGCACGTGGCCGAGGATGTGCGCGCGGTCCTTGGGGATGCCGTAGCGGTCGCACACCGAGGCGGTCAGGAGTGCCGACTTCTCGTACATGGCGTCGGTGAAGTAGGAGGGCTGGTCCACGTAGCCCTCGTGCTCGATGCCGATGCTGCGGGTGTTGTAGTCCCAGTTCCCCGCGTGCCAGGCGATGTTCTTCTCACGCACACACTGGTCGATGTACCCGTCGGCCGAGCGCACCACATAGTGCGCGGACACCTGTTTCGCCGGATTCTGGAAGATCGCCACCGCGTCCGAGAACGTCTCCTGGGTGACATGGATGATCACGTACTGCACAGGATACGACGAAGGCCGTGTCGAGACGGTGTAGTTGGATGTCGAGGCCGGTACCCAGTGGGCCGACGGGTAGTCCGTCTCGCCGGCCGTCGCCGCGGTGGCGCGGACGGAGGCGGGAAGCAGCACCGCCGCGGCCGTCGCCGCGGCGCCCTGAAGGATCGTTCTGCGGTCCATGTGTACTCCTGAGTGTGGGGGGAGAGCAACAGGTGCGGGTGGCAGGTCAGTTGCCCGGTTCAGGCGCCCGGTCCGGCGGGCCTTCGGGCAGGTGGATCCTGCCCCGCCGCCACGCACGAGGCAGCGAACAGGCGGCCCGCCGGCGCGACGGGAACCGACAGCGGTCGGCCCACGGACGCGGCCCCCGCGGGTCCGGACGCGGCGACGGCCGCCGACAGCGCCGACGGCGTGATGCTCCGGGACAGGAACTGGCGCAGCCCTGCGGCATTGCGCAGGAGTCCGGTACCCGATTCCCCCGACATCCCGTGACTCCCTCTTGTCCGATGACCGGAATGCGATGTCCGATGTGCGGCCGAGCGGCGTGCGCGCACCACCGTACGGGCGTCGCGCGAGTGGCGGAAGACGGCAGGAGCCCGAAATCTGTTCGGGACAGGGTGAGTTGACGGTGTTGCGGTTGATGTATCCGGGCCGCCGGACGGAGAGGTCCGACGGCCCGGCGACTTCGCCCCGTCAGCGGGTCAGCGGGCGAGGCAGCTTCAGCAGCGTCACGGACGTCTCGATGCCGGAGTCGACCAGCCGGCCGTCCGAGTCGAAGGCGCCCGTCCCGTCGGTCATCCCGAAGTCGTTGTCGTTGATCAGGGCGAGCGTGTCCCGGCCCGTCACCGCCACGCCCTCGATCTTCCCGGGCACGCCCTCGACCGTGCCCAGGTCGAGGACGAGGGTCTTTCGCAGGACCGGAACCCCCGAGGCCGCAGGGTCAGCCAGCTCCTCGTAGGAGGGTGAAGCGGCCGGGGCGTCCCAGCGGGAACCCAGGATGCCGGCGCCACGGGGGAGCGTGACCCGGTGAAGACGGGCCGCCCGGTCGGTGCGCTCCTCGACCAGGAGGTCGTTGCCGCCGATCGCGACGACCGAGGAGACCTTCAGCTCGGACGTGTCGTCCTCGCCCGGGTCCACGACACCCACGGCGTCGAAGCGGTAGGCGTACTCCGCCGTGACCGCGCGCCTCTTCGTGGAGAAGCGCAGCAGCCGGACATTGCGCGAGGCCTCTCCCGCGTCCTGGTCGGGCAGCAAGAGGGGGCTCTGGACAGCGAGCACCAGGTCGCCGCCCGGCAGCAGTGCCAGGCCCTCGAAACCGCGGTTGATCTTCCGGTGGAGCAGGATGCCCGGCAGGGCCTCCACGACGGGGTAGTCCGCGCCCTTGAGGTTCAGGCCCTCGGGGACGTAACGGGCCAGCACCCGGCCGCCTCCGGAGACGTGCACCAGCGACGGACCGTACTCGTCGACCAGCCAGAACGAGCCGTCCGGGCTGCGGACGATGCCTTCCGTGTCCAGACCGTTCGGGTTGTACGCGAGAGGCGTCTTCGCGTCGTACGAGTACGGGGCCTCGTCCCTGCCCGCCTGGTTCGACAGACCCGTGACGGGGGCGCCGGAACGTGTGGTCAGGGGGATGGAACGCAGCACCTCGACTCGCTTGCCGCTCACCCGCACCTTCACGATCGCCGGGTCGAAGCCGGGGACGGGGAAGGTGCGCCGCTTGCTGCCGTCGACCTTGATCTGACCGTTCGGGCCGCGGTCCGTGACGGTCCAGAACTCGCCCTTGCGGCCGGCCGGGTAGATGTCGCTGCCGATTCCGCCGAGCATCACGCCGCGGTCGTCGCCGACGGTCCCGGGCAGCAGCCCGTTGCTGAAGCCTGCGAGCGGGATGTCCCCGAGCACGGCGCTCGCGGTGACGCGTGCGGTGCCCGCGGGGCGGTGGTGCCGGTCCTGCGCACCGGTTGCGGTGCCTGCTGCACACACCGTGCCGAGCAGAGCGAGCGGCAGCCCGACGGCAAGGGTTCGACGGACGACACGCGCGGACATGGGGCCTCCTGGGGACACAAGGATCTGACGGCCGTCACGTTCCGCCGCGCTCCTCAACGACCGGTGACATCGAGTTGAACTCCCGGGCGGAACGCGGCGGGGGGGGGGGGGGGTGGTGGGGGCGCGCCGGGGGGGGGGGGGGGGGGCGGGGGGGGGGGCGACGGGGGGGGGCCC